>NZ_JBSFTP010000089.1:0-29172 GCF_053591315.1 Streptomyces sp. NPDC003042 | reverse complement strand
GCGGGGGCCCCGGCCAGCTCGCATTCGGCCTCCAGCAGCGGTCCCGCCTCCGGCCTCAGCAGTAGCGCCACATGCGTCCCCCGCAACGGCGCCGCACCGGTACGCCCCCACCCTCACCGGCTACCCCCAGCCCCGCCGGCGCTTGAGGCGCGGGGGCCCGGGGCAGCGCCCCCGCAACGGCGCCGCGCCCGTACGCCCACCCCACCGCCCGGCCAGGGCACCGGCGGACCCGACCCTGGAAGCCATTCGCCATTAACCGGGCATTCAGACACGCTTGCCAGTCTCGCGACATGCGCCCCCGACTCCGACTGACGGCCGACACTTCCGACGCGCCTGTCCTCCCGCGTGCGCGGAAGAATGGAGTCATGAGCCACCAGCCCAGCGCGGGCCCCGCCGAGGTCCCCGCCCAGCATCCGTCTCACACGTCCGGCGGCCCCGACGCCACCCCCCTGCGCATAAAGCACCAGGGCATCGGCTCCATAGCCGCGCACCGCCCCCACATCGACCTGGATCCGGACCTCGACGCCGACCTGGACACGTACGAGGACAAGGACGGCGGCGAGCTGCCGGCCGGCCGTTTCCTCGACCGTGAGCGCAGCTGGCTGGCCTTCAACGAGCGGGTGCTGGAGCTGGCCGAGGATCCGACGACCCCGCTCCTCGAACGCGCGAACTTCCTGGCGATCTTCGCGAGCAACCTCGACGAGTTCTTCATGGTCCGCGTCGCCGGCCTCAAGCGCCGCATCGCGACCGGCGTCGCCACCCGTTCGGCCTCGGGCCTCCAGCCCCGCGAGGTGCTGGACCTGATCTGGACCCGCTCGCGCGAGCTCATGGCCCGCCACGCCGCCTGCTTCCAGCAGGACATCTCCCCGCAGCTCGCCGAGGAGGGCATCCACCTCATCCGGTGGCCCGACCTCACCGAGAAGGAGCAGGCGCGCCTCTTCACGCTGTTCCGCAACCAGATCTTCCCGGTGCTGACCCCGCTGGCCGTGGACCCCGCGCACCCGTTCCCGTACATCTCCGGCCTCTCCCTGAACCTGGCCGTCGTCGTACGCAACCCCGCGAGCGGCCACCGCCACTTCGCCCGGGTCAAGGTCCCGCCGCTCCTGTCCCGCTTCCTGGAGGCCTCCCCGCAGCGCTACGTCCCGCTGGAGGACGTCATCTCCGCGCACCTGGAGGAGCTGTTCCCCGGGATGGAGGTGCTCGCGCACCACATGTTCCGCGTCACCCGCAACGAGGACCTGGAGGTCGAGGAGGACGACGCCGAGAACCTCCTCCAGGCCCTGGAGAAGGAGCTCATGCGGCGCCGCTTCGGCCCGCCCGTCCGCCTGGAGGTCGAGGAGTCCATCGACCCCGGCGTACTGGACCTCCTGGTGCAGGAGCTGAAGGTCAGCGCCGCCGAGGTGTACCCGCTGCCCGGCCCGCTGGACCTGACCGCCCTCTTCGGGATCTCCTCCCTGGACCGGCCGGAACTGAAGTACCCGAAGTTCATCGCCGGCACCCACCGCGACCTCGCCGAGGTGGAGTCCGCGTCCGCGCCGGACATCTTCGCCGCACTGCGCGAGCGGGACGTCCTGCTGCACCACCCCTACGACTCCTTCTCCACCTCCGTGCAGGCCTTCCTGGAACAGGCTGCCGGCGACCCGGACGTGCTGGCGATCAAGCAGACGCTGTACCGCACCTCCGGCGACTCCCCCATCGTGGACGCCCTGATAGACGCCGCCGAATCCGGCAAGCAGGTCCTCGTACTCGTCGAGATCAAGGCCCGCTTCGACGAACAGGCCAACATCAAATGGGCCCGCAAACTGGAGGAGTCCGGCTGCCACGTCGTCTACGGCCTGGTCGGGCTCAAGACCCACTGCAAGCTCTCGCTGGTCGTCCGCCAGGAGGGCGACACCCTGCGCCGCTACTCCCACGTCGGCACCGGCAACTACCACCCCAAGACCGCCCGGCTCTACGAGGACCTCGGCCTGCTCACCGCCGACCCGCAGGTCGGCGCGGACCTCTCCGACCTCTTCAACCGGCTGTCCGGCTACTCGCGGCGCGAGACCTACCGCCGCCTGCTGACCGCACCGAAGTCCCTGCGCGACGGGCTCATCTCGCGCATCGACAAGGAGGCCGACCACCACCGGGCCGGCCGCCCGGCGTACGTCCGGCTGAAGATGAACTCGATCGTCGACGAGGCCCTCATCGACTCCCTCTACCGCGCCGCCCAGGCGGGCGTCCCGGTCGACATCTGGGTCCGCGGCATCTGCGCCATACGCCCCGGGGTCGCCGGGCTGTCGGAGAACATCCGGGTCCGCTCGATCCTCGGCCGCTTCCTGGAGCACTCCCGGGTCTTCGCCTTCGGCAACGGCGGCGAACCCGAGGTGTGGATGGGCAGCGCCGACATGATGCACCGCAACCTCGACCGCCGCATCGAAGCACTGGTCAGGGTCGTCGACCCCGCCCACCGCGCGGCCCTGGACCGGATGCTGGAGACCGGCATGTCCGATGCCACGGCCTCCTGGCACCTGGGCCCGGACGGCGAATGGACCCGGCACAGCACCGACGCCGAGGGCCAGCCGCTACAGCACGTTCAGGAGATGCTCATAGACGCCCGGAGGCGCCGGCGTGGCTCAGCCAAACCATGACCCGACCGCAGGTGACGTGCTCGGCGTCTACCTGCGCTCCCAGGCCACCGCGTTCCTGCGCGCGATGCGCCTCCACGGCGAGAGCGCGCCGAGCGGGGCCGACGCGCTGGAGAGCACCGAGGCGGCGCGCGGGCTACGGGGGGCCGCACGCCGCATCGCCGGCTCCCTGAGCACCTTCCGGGTGGTGACGGAGTCGGCCTGGGCCGACGGGCTGCACACCGAGCTGGTGTGGCTGTCCTCGACGCTGGCCGACGAGCACGCGTACGCCGCCCGGCTGTCGCGGCTGCTGGAGGCCCTGCAACGGCTCTCCGGCTCCCCGGAGGTGCCGTCCCCGCGCGGCTCGGCCGGCGCGCTCACGGTGGGCTCGGCCCGAGCGGGCGCCCTGCTGGAGCGCCAGCTCACCCTGGCCCGCACCCGCGCCCACTCGGCCACCCTCCAGGCGCTCGGCTCGGCGCGCTTCCACGCCGTGGCGGACGCCGTGGCCGTGCTGGCCTCCGAGGTCCCGCTGGACCCGGTCGCGGCGCGGGGACGGGTGGACGACGTGCTGGTCCCGCTCACCGCGGTCACCGGGAGCCGCCTCGCCACCGCCGTATCGGCCCTGCCGGCCACCGGGGGCACCCCGTACGCGGCGCACGACGACAGCGCCTGGCACGAGGTACGCCGCCTGCTGCGGGTCCACCGGTACGCCCGGGAGGCGCTGGGCGAGGACGTGGCCCGGCTGACCGTCGCCGGCGAGGCCCTGGACCGCCACCGCGACGCCTCCGATGCCGCCACCGCCTCGGCGACGGCCGCCCGCACCCCCCGTATAGCCCCGGCCACGGCCTACGCCCTGGGCATCCTCCACGCGGACCAACGCCACGCGGTCGAGGCAGCCCGCCACACCTTCCACGCCCTCTGGCGCCCCCTTCTCGACGCAGCCGCCCTCCCCAGCCCCGCCGCACCCTCCAGCCCCGCCGGCGTTTGAGGCGCGGGGTCCGGGGCGGAGCCCCAGGATCCTCCGGCCCCGCCGGCAGCCGAGGCGCGGGGGACCGGGGGCAGCGCCCCCGGCAACGGCGCCGGACCGGTACGCGCCCCACCGCCCGGCCAGGGCACCCGCACCCGGCCGTACGCCACGGTTCACCCCCCGTTCACCAAGCCCCGTCGACCGCTTCACCTGTTCTGCCTAATTTCGGTAGTGCACGGTGCGAGCCGCTTCGGAAACATGGAATCCGCACCCCGCGACCCCGTAGTCCTCTTCGCACGCCGCCCCGATACAGAAAGCGGCCGGCGGCTCCTCGGAAGGAACACCCGAAAGTGAAGCTTCAGCGCAAGAACCGGCTTCGTGCCTCCGCCCTCGGAGCCCTCGTCGTGTCCGGCGCCCTGGTCCTCACGGCGTGCGGCTCGGACGACAACACGAAGACCGGCGCCGACGGCACCCCGAAGGCCTCCGCCCCGGCCGCGGGCGACATCAAGTGCGACGGCGCCAAGGGCCAGCTGCTCGCCGCCGGCTCGACCGCGCAGAAGAACGCGATGGACCTGTGGGTCAAGGGCTTCCAGGCCGCCTGCCCGGGCGTGGAGATCAACTACCAGGCCATCGGCTCCGGTGGCGGTATCACCAAGTTCAATCAGGGCCAGATCGCCTTCGCCGGCTCCGACTCCGCGCTCAAGGAGAAGGAGATCGCCGACTCGCAGAAGATCTGCGCCGGCGGCCAGGGCATCAACCTCCCGATGGTCGGCGGCCCCGTCGCCATCGGCTACAACCTGAGCGGCGTCGACAACCTGGTCCTCGACGCCCCCACGCTGGCCAAGATCTTCGACTCGAAGATCACCAAGTGGGACGACGAGGCCATCAAGAAGCTGAACCCGGGCGTCACCCTCCCCTCCACCGCCATCCAGGCCTTCCACCGCTCGGACGAGTCCGGCACCACCCAGAACCTCGGCGAGTACCTCAGCAAGGCCGCCCCGGCGGACTGGAAGTACGACCCGAAGGTGAAGTCCTGGCCCGCCCCCGGCGGCCAGGCCGCCAACGGCTCCTCCTCCGTCGCCTCCAACGTCAAGAGCACCGACGGCGCCATCGGCTACTTCGAGCTCTCGTACGCGAAGTCCAGCGGCCTCAAGGCCGTCAGCCTGAACACGGGCGCCTCCGCCCCGGTCCCGGCCACCAGCGAGAACGCCTCCAAGGCAATCGCCGCCGCCAAGGTCAAGGGCACCGGCAAGGACCTCGCCCTGAGCCTCGACTACACCACCAAGGCCGAGGGTGCGTACCCGATCGTCCTCGTGACGTACGAGATCGTCTGCGACAAGGGCAACAAGGCGGAGACCCTGCCCACCCTGAAGGCCTTCTTGAACTACGCGATCAGCGACGCGGGCCAGAGGGTCCTCATCGACGCCAGCTACGCGCCGATCCCGACCGAGATCGCGGCCAAGGTCCGCGAGATCGTTCCGACCCTCTCCTGACCCCCCGCGGCCGGCCCGCAACCGCAGGGCCGGCCGCACCATCCGGTGCACCGCCGCCTGGAGCGCAAGCTCCGCAGACCGGAGAAATCATGGACATAGCTACGCAACCCGCACCCTCGAAAATGCCACCGTCGACACCCCGCGCCTCCGGCGCGCGACGCGGCACGGGCCGTGCCGGTGACCGGATCTTCGTGGGCCTGTCCCGGGGATCCGGCATCACCCTGCTCGTGATCATGGCCCTGATCGCCGCCTTCCTCACGTACCGGACGGTGCTCGCGCTCTCCGAGAACGAGGGGAACTTCCTCACCACCTCCGAGTGGAACCCGGCCGGCAACCCGCCCGTGTTCGGCATCGCCGTGCTCGCGTTCGGCACGATCGTCAGCTCGGTCATCGCGATGGTCATCGCCGTCCCGATCGCCATCGGCATCGCGCTGTTCATCTCGCACTACGCCCCGCGCAAGCTGGCCGGGCCGCTCGGCTACGTCGTCGACCTGCTGGCCGCCGTACCGAGCATCATCTACGGCCTCTGGGGCGCGGTCTTCCTGGTCCCGTACCTGGGCGGCCTGAACAAGTGGCTCGACCAGTTCCTCGGCTGGACGTACATCTTCGAGCGGACCTCCGAAGGCGTGGCCCGCAACCTCTTCACGGTGGGCATCCTGCTGGCCATCATGGTCCTGCCGATCATCACGAACGTCACGCGCGAGGTCTTCCTCCAGTCGCCCAAGGCGCACGAAGAGGCCGCTCTGGCCCTCGGTGCCACGCGCTGGGAGGTCATCCGCATCGCGGTCCTGCCCTTCGGCCGCTCCGGCATCATCAGCGCCTCGATGCTCGGCCTCGGCCGCGCCCTCGGCGAGACGATGGCCGTCGCCGTCGTCCTCTCCCCGAGCTTCGTGATCTCCGGCCACCTGCTGGACCCGGGGGGCGGGACGTTCGCGCAGAACATCGCCGCCAAGTTCAACGAGGCGGACGAATTCGGCCGCGACGCGCTCATCGCCTCCGGCCTCGTCCTCTTCCTCATCACCCTGCTGGTCAACGGCGCCGCCCGCCTCATCATCGCGCGCCGCAAGGAGTACTCGGGGGCCAACGCATGAGCCAGCTCGCACAGGACCGGCGGCCCGCCCCCGCCCTCCCCCCGGCCTCCCTGGCCCACGCCCGGCTGCCGCGCTGGGCACCGGCCGCCATCGCCGTCGCCTCGGTCGCCGCGGCGACGGGCCTCGGTCTGGCAGCGGGCTGGCACAGCAAGGTCCAGTGGGGCATGATCGCCGCGCTGCTCTTCGTGACCGCCAACTACGCGATCACCAGCAAGGTCGAGGGCCGCCGCCAGGCGAAGGACCGCGTCGCCACCAGCGTCGTCTGGGTCTGCTTCGCCCTGGCCATCGTGCCGCTGATGTCGCTGGCCTGGATCACGGTGGAAAAGGGCGTCAAGGTCCTCGACCCGTACTTCCTGACCCACTCGATGGGCGGCCTGCTGGACGTCGAAGCGGGCGGCGGCATCTACCACGCCCTGCTCGGCACCCTGGAGCAGGTCGGCATCGCGACCCTGATCGCCGCGCCGATCGGCATGCTCACCGCGATCTACCTGGTCGAGTACGGCCGCGGCAAGCTCGCCAAGGCGGTCACCTTCTTCGTCGACGTCATGACCGGCATCCCGTCGATCGTCGCGGGTCTCTTCGTCCTCGCCACCTGGAATCTGATGCTGGGCTTCGGGCCCTCCGGATTCGCGGGCGCGATGGCACTGGCGATCCTGATGATGCCCGTCGTCGTCCGCTCCACCGAGGAGATGCTCAAGCTCGTACCGAACGAACTCCGCGAGGCGTCTCTCGCCCTCGGAGTCCCGAAGTGGCGCACTATCCTGAAAGTGGTCATCCCCACCGCCCTCGGCGGGATCACCACCGGCGTGATGCTCGCCGTCGCCCGCATCACGGGTGAGACCGCCCCGGTGCTGCTGCTTGTCTTCGGTACGAAACTGATCAACCCGAACCCCTTCGAAGGCGCCCAGTCGTCGCTCCCGCTCTACGTGTACGAGCAGTACATCGTAGGGACCGACGCCGCGATGGACCGGGCATGGGCCGCGGCCCTCGTCCTGATCGCCTTCGTCATGATCCTCAATCTGGTGGCTCGCGGTATCGCCCGCTGGAAGGCCCCGAAGACCGGTCGCTGACGCGACTAAGGAAAGAAGCAGTGATCCTCATGGCCAAGCGAATCGACGTCAGCGGCCTCTCCGCCTTCTACGGCACCCACAAGGCCATCGACGACATCTCGATGACCGTGGAACCCCGCTCGGTGACCGCCTTCATCGGCCCCTCCGGCTGCGGCAAGTCCACCTTCCTGCGCACCCTGAACCGCATGCACGAGGTCACCCCCGGCGGCCGCGTCGAGGGCAAGGTGCTCCTGGACGACGAGAACCTGTACGCCCCGGGCGTGGACCCGGTCGCGGTCCGCCGTACGGTCGGCATGGTCTTCCAGCGCCCGAACCCCTTCCCCACCATGTCGATCTTCGACAACGTGGCGGCGGGCCTGCGGCTGAACGGCAACTTCAAGAAGTCCGAGCTCGCGGACATCGTCGAGAGGTCCCTGAAGGGCGCCAACCTCTGGAACGAGGTCAAGGACCGCCTGAACAAGCCCGGCTCCGGCCTCTCCGGCGGCCAGCAGCAGCGGCTGTGCATCGCCCGCGCCATCGCGGTCGAGCCCCAGGTCCTGCTGATGGACGAGCCCTGCTCGGCCCTCGACCCGATCTCCACCCTCGCGATCGAGGACCTGATCAGCGAGCTGAAGGAGCGCTTCACGATCGTCATCGTGACGCACAACATGCAGCAGGCGGCCCGCGTCTCGGACCGCACCGCCTTCTTCAACCTCTCGGCGGTCGGCATGCCCGGCAAGCTGATCGAGCTCGACGACACGGACCGGATCTTCTCCAACCCGTCCGTCCAGGCGACCGAGGACTACATCTCGGGCCGCTTCGGCTAAGCCCCCCGGGGCTCACAGAACGTCCTGCGGTGCTGCATGGCGGTGCCACCGCACGGCGAAAGAAAGAAGGGCCGGCTCCCCCTGGGTGGGGGGAGCCGGCCCGCTTTCGTCTCGCTCTCAGCGTCAGACGAACGCCAGGTTCACGATCCAGAAGCTCACGGCGGCGACGAGAGCGGCCGCCGGCATGGTGATGAACCAACCAAGAATAATATTCTTGGCGACACCCCAGCGGACCGCGTTCACCCGCTTGGTCGCACCCACACCCATGATCGCCGAGGTGATCACGTGGGTGGTGGAGATCGGCGCGTGGAAGAGGAACGCCGAGCCGAACATGATCGACGCGCCGGTGGTCTCCGCCGCGAAGCCCTGCGGCGGGTCCAGCTCGATGATCTTGCGGCCGAGCGTACGCATGATGCGCCAGCCGCCCGCGTACGTACCCAGCGACAGCATCACGGCACACGCGACCTTGACCCAGATCGGGATCGCGGCGTCGGCCGACTGCACATCGGCGATGACCAGCGCCATCACGACGATGCCCATCGTCTTCTGCGCGTCCTGGAGACCGTGGCCGAGCGCCATGCCGGCCGCCGACACCGTCTGCGCGATACGGAAGCCGCGCTTGGCCTTGTGCGGGTTGGCCCGGCGGAACATCCACAGGATGACCACCATCACCAGATAGCCGGCCACCAGGCCGACGACCGGCGAGATGAACATCGGGATGACGACCTTGTCGATCACGCCGTCCCAGAGGACCTCGATGCCGCCGGCCAGCGCCGCGCCCACCATGCCGCCGAACAGCGCGTGCGAGGAGGACGAGGGCAGGCCGAAGTACCAGGTGACCAGGTTCCAGACGATCGCGCCGACGAGCGCCGCGAAGAGGATCCACATGCCCCGGTTGCCGTGGGGCGTCTCGATCAGGCCCTTGCTGACCGTCTTGGCGACCCCGCTGCCCAGGAAGGCACCGGCGAGGTTCATGACGGCCGCCATCGCCAGGGCGGCGCGCGGGGTCAGGGCACGCGTCGAGACGGAGGTCGCGATCGCGTTCGCCGAGTCGTGAAAACCATTCGTATACGTAAAGCCGAGCGCGACACCGATGGTCACGACCAGAGCGAAGGTGTCCACCGGGTTCAGGACTCCTTGACCGCGATGGTCTCCACCGTGTTCGCGACATGCTCGAACGCGTCGGCCGCCTCTTCGAGCACGTCGACGATCTGCTTGAGCTTCAGCACCTCGATGGCGTCGTACTTGCCGTTGAAGAGCTGCGCCAGCAACTTGCGGTGGATCTGGTCAGCCTGGTTCTCGAGACGGTTGACCTCGATCCAGTACTCGGTGAGGTTCGTCATCGTCCGCAGGTGCGGCATCGCCTCGGCCGTCAGCTCGGCCGCGCGCGCCAGCACCTCGATCTGCTGTTCGACTCCCTTGGGGAGCTCCTCCACGTTGTAGAGGACGACCAGGTCGACCGCCTCCTCCATGAAGTCCATGATGTCGTCGAGACACGAGGCGAGCTTGTAGATGTCTTCGCGGTCGAACGGCGTGATGAAGGAGGAGTTCAGCTGGTGGAAGATCGCGTGGGTGGCGTCGTCCCCCGCGTGTTCCGCTGCCCGCATCCGCTCCGCGATCTCGGCCCGGGCGGAGGGGTCCGCTCCGAGCAGTTCCATCAGGAGCTTCGAGCCCGTGACGATGTTGTCCGCGGATGCGGCGAACATGTCGTAGAAGCTCGTCTCCCTGGGGGTCAGACGAAATCGCACGTGAGGTCCTCGGGGTGCATTGGATTCGGTCAGGCTGATGCTAGGCGCATCCCCCGGCCACGGCTAACCGGCCGTTCCCCAGTGTCCTCCATCAGGCACAGTGGGCGGCACGGACCCCTGTCCCCGCGGCCGGGGCCAAGTACCATATACCCATGCGGGGTATCCACCCCTCGTTCCGGATCCCCGGGAGGACGCATGACGATCATCGAGGTCGAAGGCTCCGGAGCCGACGCCGGCGCCGCTCCTGTCCACGGCTACCACCACCAGAAGGACGAGCACCTCAAGCGGCTGCGCCGCATCGAGGGGCAGATCCGTGGCCTGCAGCGGCTCGTCGACGAGGACGTGTACTGCATCGACATACTCACCCAGGTCTCGGCGAGCACGAAGGCCCTCCAGTCCTTCGCCCTCCAGCTCCTGGAGGAACACCTGCGCCACTGCGTGGCGGACGCGGCCGTCAAGGGCGGAGACGAGATCAACGCGAAGGTCGAAGAGGCCACCAAGGCCATCGCCCGCCTGCTGCGCACCTGAGTCGACGCCTCAGCCGACGACCCCCAGCCCCGCCCGGGGGCCCCGCCGAGGGGGTCCCCCCGGACGGAGTCCGGGAGAGGTGGCCGGGGGGTTGAGGCGCGGGGTCCGGGGCGGAGCCCCGGGAAACGGCGCCGCGCCTACAGCCCGATGGCCATCAGTACCTCGTCGATCCGGTCCTGGCTCAGCCGCTCGTCGGCAACGGCGGACGCCGCGATGATCAGCTCACCGCACAGCTCGATCTCGGCGAGCGCCACGTGGTCCTGCACCGTCGTACCGCCTGCGGGAGTCACGTGTGTCACCTCTCTCTGGCATCGGCGCCCGGCTTCGCCCGGCTTCTCAGCGTAGGGATCGCCCACCCCGGCGCGCATGACACGGATGGACCATTTCCGGATACCGGGACCCTGGCCCGCACACCGGCTAGTCGGCGATCTTCCCCGCGTAGATGTCCCCGCTCGCGGGCAGTACGACGGTCACCGGCGTCCCGAAGCCGTACAGCAGCGTGGTCGACGAGACATCGATCACGCCATTCTTGACGTAGGTGAAGCGGTGCCTGACCTTCCGCAGGCGCCCTTCCTCGTCCAGGTAGGCGTCGAACGGCACGGTGTCCTTGCTGAACCCTTTCGCCGCCGCCTCCAGCGCACCCCTGATCCCCGCCGACGCGCTGCGCGCGGCCCGCGCGATGTCCGTGGTCCCCCGGTAGTGCCGCACCTTCGCGCCCGACACCTCGGTCTCGCCCACGTACGTCACGTCCTGCGCGCCCCGCAGCAGCTCGGCCGCGGTCAGCGGGTCGGTGGCCCCGCCCGTGACGAGGTTGCCGTCGGCGAGGGTGGTCGTGTCGACCCGGACCCACTTGTCGTCGGGGACGCCCGCGCCCCGGTTCTTCATGTAGAGCGCGCCGGGGACGAGGAGCTCCGTGATGGGCCGGTGCTCGGGCTTGCCCGTCACGTCGGCCGGGAGCATGACGAGCAGCTGGCCCATCCGCTTCTTGAAGTCGACGCCGCCCTCGCCCCGGATGGTGACGCGGGTGCCGCCTGCGGCCATCTCCATGGCCGTACGGGCCCGCGCGCTTCCCGTGGCGACCAGCGCGTCGGCGGCCCCGAGGACCGCCGCGGCCGGGTCGCGCGGCGGCCTGTCGTCGCCGTCGCGAGGCCCGCGGCCGGGGTCGTCCCCGGCGCCGCATCCGCTCAGCACGGCCATGGCCACGGCCAAGCCGATCGCGAGCACCGCCTCACCCGCACGCCCTCGCCGCCGCCTGTGCTGGTGCACCACCATCGCCTGCCAACCCCCAACGCATGACCGCTGTTTGCCCGAGGCCCCCACCCGCTCCGGTTAACGAGGTCCGGGGTTTCCCGTCACGGGGCGCCGGCTTCCCTCGCCTTACCGGGCCAGGCGCGTCCCGGGTACCGTGGAGACGTGGATCCGCACACCAAGGGGACCCTGGTCCCTCCGTTTACCGCTGTGCCGCTCCCGCGTCATCCCGCGGGGCCCGCTCAGCCGTCCACCGGCCACACCACGAGCACCGCCGAACGCGGTTCGTTCTGCCTGGCCGTCTGCAGCTGCGGCTGGAGCGGGCCGGCCCGCCGTTCCCGCGACCTGGCCCGCAGGGACGCCGTACGGCACGCCTCGGGGTAGCCGCCGAGCGCGCCCCGTCCCCCGCGGCCGCGCGTGTCGCCCGTTCGGACGGCCCGGCTGGCAGAGCGCCCCGGGACCGGATGCCCTGGAGTCATGCCAGGAACCGCACCTCGCGTCGCGGCCCTCCTCTGGGCCCTGCTCATCGCGCTCACCCCGGCCGCGGCGGCCTGGGCCCGACCCGTGGGCTCCGCGGACGGACCGGCCGACGTGGCGCTGGCCCTCGGGCTCACCACCGCCGCGGCCGTGGCCACCGGGCTGTGGCTGCGTTCCCGCTACCGCCGTGACGGGGCGGTAGCGGACGGCCGCAGCACCGAGGGCGGCCGGCCGTGACCCCCCGCCAACGCCCGGCGGCGGTACGGCTGTGCTTCGGCGGGGCGGGCCTGTGCCTGCTGGCCGCGTCCCTGCTCGCGGCCTGGAACTCGTACGCCGGCTGACGCCGCGGCGGCCTACGCGGCCAGGTCCTTCTCCGCCGGCTGCCGCGCCAGCTCGACCTGACGGGGCACCACCCGCCCCCTGGCCCGTACGAGCCGCCCCGCGCGCGGGGAGCGCGCCACGGCGCGCACCACCGGGGTCAGCAGCGCCGTCGCGAGCGGCGCGAGGAGCAGCACGACGGCGGTGCCGAGCGCGAGACCGCCGATGACGTCGGTCGGGTAATGCACGCCCAGGTAGACGCGGCACAGGCCCTCGGTGAGCGCGAGGCCGATGCCGACGAGTCCGAGCCGGCGGTTGGCCAGGAACACACCGACGCCGAGCGCCATCGCCAGGGTGGTGTGGTCGCTGACGAAGGAGAATCCCGCACTCCGGCCCGGTCCGCCGACGAGCAGGTCCAGGCCCTCGTGCTGGACGAACGGCCGGGGGCGGGCCACGAATTCACGCAGCGGCATGTTGACGAGCAGCGCGATCGCGGCGGCCAGTGGGGCCCACACCAGAACGGCGAACGATTCGACGGCGGTCGTCTCGTCCTGCCGCCGGGCACCGTGCCAGCACCACAGCACCAACAGGACGAGGGCGAACGGGACTCCGTAGTCGCCGAGGAGGCTCACCCCCCGGTCGAACCGGTCCGGGACGTACCGGGCCAGGCCGTTGATCTCGTACAGCAGGCTGACATCCACATTCGGCCCACCACTTGTGAGTCCAGCCATGCGATGCGGTCCCTTGCCCTTGCCTAGGTTCCCTCAGGGCGCACCGCGGTGCGCGCCCTGCAAACCCCCCGCTGAGTCAACCCCCGTGCTCATGGAACGGCCGCTCCGGCGGGTACGTTCCACTCTCCACCGAATGATCACCCCAACGTTATCGAAGAGTGACTCGTCGTCGCAGCTCAAGGCCTGCGCCTCACGGAGAGTTGCTAGGCGGCGGGCGTGGCCGCCGCGCGCTCCGGAAGAGCCTGCGCGCCGTCCTTGGTCACCCGCGTCGCACCGAAGTAGTCCGGGGTGTCGATCTTGTCGAAGCGGATGACCGCGCCGGTGTACGGAGCGTTGATCATGTAGCCGCCGCCCACGTAGAGCCCGACGTGCCGGATGTCCCGAGAGTTCGTCAGATCGTCGGAGAAGAAGACCAGATCACCGGGGAGCAACTCCTCGCGCGAGGGATGCGATCCGGCGTTGTACTGGTCGTTCGCCACGCGCGGCAGGTCGATCCCCACCGTCTCGTACGCCGCCTTGGTGAGCCCCGAGCAGTCGAACCGCCCGTTCTGATCGGGCGTGCCGTTGCCGCCCCACAGGTACGGCGTCCCGAGCTGCTTCTGCGCGAAGTAGATGGCCCCGGCGGCCTGCTGGGAGGGCGCGACCCGGCCGACCGGCCGCGCGAAGCTCTTCGCCAGGGTGGTGATCGACTTCACGTACCCCTGGGTCTCCTTGTACGGGGGCACCCCGCCGTACTTGATGACCGCGTACGCCCCCGCGTTGTAGGCGGCGAGCATGTTCGCCATGGGGTCCCCCGGCACGCCCGCCACGTCCTTGGCGAGCTGGCAGTCGTACGAAGCCGCCGACGGGATCGCGTCGTTGGGGTCCCAGATGTCCCGGTCCCCGTCACCGTCCCCGTCGATGCCGTGGCCGGCCCAGGTGCCGGGGATGAACTGCGCGATCCCGCGCGCGTCCGCCGGGCTGACCGCGTTCGCGTTCCAGCCGCTCTCCGAGTACAGCTGCGCGGCCAGCATCGCCGGGTTGATCGCCGGGCACAGGTTGCCCCACTTCTCCACCAGTGCCTGGTACTTGCCCGGCACGGCGCCCTTGGCGAGCCCCACCGCCCGGCCCCCGCTGCCCGCGCCGCCGACGAGGCCGGCAGCGGCCGAGTACGTCCCCACCACGAGCAGCATGAGGAAACTCAGGGCCAGCCCGAGCCCGATCCCGCCTGCCATCCAGAATCTGCGCACCCGTCAACCCTCCCCCATCCCCGTCATTTTCATATGCGATATGACCGTGTCGCGGGTCCTACTACCCCACTCGGAAGCCCGAGCACGCGATGCTCCCGTACTTCTTGGGGTCGTCCTCGACGTGGTAGAAGACCACCGTCCAGTCCCCCGGGTCGTTGGCGAGGGGCACGGCGGGCCAGGACTTCCCGGCACCGGCGTGGCCCCTGAAGTCGTCCGGGTAGGTGAGCGTGAGGAACTCCCCCGAATCCCACTTGGAGTAGATGTCGACGGGCTTGCTGGTGAAGCCGATCGTCGGGTTGTCCATCGGGAAGGTCTTGCCGGTGTCCGACTCGATGTCGTGGGGCGACTTGACGGCCACGGAGACGTAGTACGGATCAGGTTTGCTCCGGCCCATCTCGGCGTACTTGACCCGCATCTCAATGGTCGCCGTCCTGGCCGGCAGCCCATTGGTGCTGGAGCTCACGACAGAGGTCTGGAACTCCTTGCCGGGCGACTTCTCCTCGACCGGCTGGTTGCACTGGCCGATGCCCATGGCGGCGCGGGAGGAATCCTCGGACCGCGTCCAGAGATAGTTGGACAGCCCGTCCTCGATGTACTCGGCCGGCGGCTTGGCCGCGCCCTCGGACGCGGTGGAACCTGCGGGCGTCTGCCCGCCCGGAGTCTGCGCACCGGGCGTCCGCACGCCCCTGCCCGCCTCGCCCCCGCCCTTCTCGCCCTCCAGCGGGAGCAGCTTCCAGGCCGCCAACGACAGCGCCGCCACCACCGCCACCCCGGCGACGGCCCACACTCCGCGCCTGCCCCGCCGCCCCGGCCGCCGGGCGCCGGAGAGCCCCGCGTCCTGTGTGGGGACGTACGGGTACCCCGGCCCCTGGGTGCGCATCTCGTGCAGCGGCACCGGTTCCCCGAGCGCGCCCAGCTCCGCGTAGACCAGGTCGTCCACCAGCGCGTCGCGCACCCCGCAGCGCCGGATCACCTCCGCCGGATCCGGCCGCGCGGCCGGGTCCTTCGCCACGCACGCCTCGATCAGCGCCGCCAGCCCCGGCTCCACCCCCGCCACGTCGACCGGCTCGTGCACCGCCCGGTAGCCCACGGTCGCCGCCACGCCGGTGCCGAACGGCGGGCGCCCGGTGGCCGCGTACGCGAGGGTCGCGCCGAGCGCGAAGACGTCGGCCGCCGCCGCCGTCGCGCCGCCGAGCAGCACCTCGGGGGCGGTGTAGCCGGGCGTGCCCGGAGCCTGCCCGTCCTCGGTGAGCACGGTCGCGCCGACCCCGCGCGCGATCCCGAAGTCGATGAGCTGCGGTCCTTGCGCGCCCAGGACGACGTTCTGCGGCTTGAGGTCCCGGTGCGTGACCCCGTACGCGTGCACGCTCGCCAGGCCCTCCGCCAGCGCCGCGCCCAGCCGCCGGCAGGTCTGCGGCGGCAACGCCCCGCGCGCGCCGACCGCGTGCCCGAGCGTGGGGCCGGCGACGTACTCGGTGGCCAGCCAGTACGGGGCCTCCTCCAGCGAGGCGTCGATCAGGTTCGCCGTGTACGCCGAGCGCACGGCCCGCACCGTCCGCGCCTCCCGCCGGAAGCGGGCCAGCGCCTCCGGGTGCCCGGTGATCTCCTCCCGCACCACCTTGACGGCCACCAGCCGCCCGCCGGGCGAGCGCCCGAGGTACACCTGACCCATCCCGCCGGCCCCGAGGCGGGCCAGCAGCGCGTGCGCGCCGATGTACGCGGGATCGGTCTGTGCGAGCGGCTCCATCCGACCGAGCCTGCCATACGTACTGCCGCCCCCGACAAGGGGGTTGGACCCCCCGCGCGCCTTACCGCGGGGCCACGAACAGGCTCTGCGCGCTGCGCCCGATGGGACCCTTCTCGTCGTGCAGCCGGGCGTCGGCGAGCCCGATCCCGGCCGCGTCCACGCTCGTACGGGCCTCCACGCAGGCCCATTCCCCGACCGGGTGGCGGTGCAGGTGGACGGTGAGGTCGCCGTTGACGAAGACGAACCGGCCGAAGTCCATGACCGAACTGATGCCGTTGCCGGAATCGGCGGCGACGAGCACCCGGTCCAGGGGCCGGATCTCCTCCCCCGCGACAAGAGGCACCTTCATCCGCATCCAGCAGGTGCCCGGCCCCAGCTCGACGAAGGCGCCGTCGGTGAACCGGGTCTCCATGGCGGTGTGGTAGCCGGTCTCCCACGGCACGGGGAAGAACGGCGTCACCTCGACTTCGCCCGGCGGCGGCAGCACCGGCCCCGGCGCCACCGCCGGCACCGGCTCGGCGGCGACCCTGATCCGCAGGGCCCGCGCCAGCATCACCGGCGCGGCCCCGCCCGCCGGGGTGAGCACCGCCTCCACCACCTCGGTGCTCCGGCCGGCCCGCAGCACGCTGGTGGCGATCTCCAGCGCACCGATCGGCACCGGCCGCAGGATCTCGTAGGTGATCCGCGCGACCCGCATGTCCTCGCGTGCCCCGGACCGCTCCTCCACCGCCCGCCCGAGCAGCGCGGCCGGCGGGCCGGCGTGCTGCGAGCGCGGATCCCAGGGCCCGCGCGTGGCGTCGGTGGCGAGGAACCGCCCGGTGTCGACCCGCTCGTAGAACCCGTCAGCAGCGTCCATGCCACGGCACGCTACCCACAGGTAACACCGGGCACCAGCCCCTCGGGGCGACCGGCCGCTCTCCGCGCAGCCGCGCGTCGGAGAAGAACAGCGCCACCTCCCCGGACCGCCTTTTCGGATACTTGCCCCATGACCGCCGCCTCCCCCCTCACCCTTCGCCCCTTCCACCTCGGCGACGCCGCGCTCCTGCGCAGCTGGATCACCACCGAGGCCGAACTCGTCACCTGGGCCGGACCCGTCTTCACCTGGCCCCTGGACGACACCCAGCTCGCCGCGTACGCCACGGAACCCGGCCGCCACACCTGGACCGCCGTCACCCCCGAAGACGCCCCCGTCGGCCATGTCTCCCTCAACGGGACCCGCCTCGGCCGGGTACTCATCGCCCCCGGGGCACGCGGCCAGGGCCTCGGCGAGACACTCGTCTCACACGTGATCGAACGCGCCTTCGGCGAGCTGGCCCTCCCGGAGATCGACCTCGGCGTCTGGGCCCACAACACGCCCGCCCTGCGCCTCTACGAAAAGCTCGGGTTCCGCACGGACCGCGTCCTGCGTGACGTGGAGGAGGTCGACGGCATCCCCTGGACCGCCGTCCAGATGAGCCTGCGCTCCCCGGCCCGGTGACAATGGAACCGTGTCCACGACCCTTCCCGTCCTCCAGGCGGACTGCGCCAACTGCTTCGCGCTGTGCTGCGTCGCCCTGCCCTTCGCCAAATCGGCCGACTTCGCGGTGAACAAGACCGCCGGAACCCCCTGCGAGAACCTCCAGCAGGACTTCCGCTGCGGCATCCACACCGGCCTGCGCGACAAAGGCTTCCAGGGCTGCACCGTCTTCGACTGCTTCGGCGCCGGCCAGCAGATCTCCCAGGTCACCTTCGGCGGCCGCGACTGGCGCGGCCACCCGGAGACCAGGGCCCAGATGTTCGAGGCCTTCCCCGTGATGCGGCAGCTGCACGAGCTGCTCCACTACGTCGCCGAGGCGCTCACCCTCCCGGCCGCCGCCCCCGTCCACCCGGACCTCCGCGCCGCGCTGGCCCGCACCGAGGCGCTGACCCGGGCGGACGCCGAAACCCTCGCCGCCCTGGACGTCCCCGCCCTCCGCCAGGACATCAACACCCTGCTGCTGAAGACGAGCGAACTGGTCCGCGCCAAGTCCCCCGGCCGCAGGAAGAACCACCGCGGAGCCGACCTGATGGGCGCCCGCCTCGCCGGAGCCGACCTCCGCGGCGCGAACCTCCGCGGCGCCTACCTGATCGCCGCCGACCTCAGCGGAGCCGACCTGCGCACCGCCGACCTGATCGGCGCGGACCTCCGCGACACGAACCTCCGCGGAGCCGACCTCCGGGACACCCTCTTCCTCACCCAACCCCAACTGAACGCGGCCCAAGGCAACCCCACGACCCGCATCCCCGCACCCCTCACCCACCCCACCCACTGGACCTAGCCGCCCCACCGAGGCGGGCGGGGAGCGGCTCCGCGCAGCGGCACCCCCCGCCCCCGCATCCGGCACGGGCCCGGCCCGGACTAGTACCGGTCCAGGACATGGGCATGCGGCATGCCCAACCCCGGCGTCCCACCCCCCGGAAACAACGCCCGGTACACCGCCTCGTACCCCCGCGGCACCACCATCCCGTGCACCACCGCGTCCTCCACCGACCAGTGCCCCAGCAGCATCCGCACCAGCACCCCGTCATCCGGCACCAGCCCCCCACCCGCCAGCTCCCCGAGCACATCGGCCCCGCACAGAGCCCCGCCCCGCCTGCGCAGCTCCGGCTCCAGCTCCCGCACCAGCGCCTCCCGCCGCAGGATCCGCGCCATCATCCCGCCGCCCACCGGATACCGCTGCCGGTACGCACACCCCCACCCCCGCACGACGCGTCCGACCAGGCTGTCCGCGGGCTCCCGTACCGTGAACGACGCCACCCGCAGCTCCCAGCACCGCGCCGCCAGTTCCACCAGGAGCCGCCGCACGCCGGCCGCGTCCCGCGCCCCCATCTCGTGCACCACCAGCGACCGCACGCTGTCCCCGAAGGACCGCCCCCGCAGCAACGCGTACCCGGCGACCTCCCCTGCCGGATCCTCCAGCACCAGCAGTTCCGACCCCGGCTTCCACATTCCCTGCGGCACCCGCCGGTCCCAGTCCGCCTCCCGGACCCGGCTCCAGGGCCGCTCCGCGTGCGCCGCGTTGAAGATCCGCACCACGTCCACCAGATCGGCCGCGGTCCCCGCCCGCACGACCCCATCACCCCCGCTCCCACTCCCGGCCCCGCCCCCGCCCCCACCTCGCTCGGCGTACGGCCCGGCACCCCGCTCCACGGCCCGTACCGGAACCACCAGCTCCCCCTCCCCGAGCGCGGTCACGAAGCCCCGCTGCTCGTACGCCCCCTCGATGGCCTGCGACACGAAGCCGACCGCCACCCGCCCCCGCATCCCCTCGACCGCGGCGTCGAGCAGCCGGCGCATGTACCCCTCACGCCGGCAGTCGGGCCGTGTCTCCACCCCGCCGATCCCCTCGGCCGCGACCGCCACCGTCCCGAACCGCTGGCGGAAGGAGACGACTTCGAGTGCGCACACCGGCTCGGGATCGCCCTCCCGGCGCATCCGGCAGTGCCGCACACCGCCGACGACCTGTTCCTCGTACGCGAGGTTCCGCTGATTCATGCGCGCCAGTGTGGGCGCCCGGCCGCGGCGCTCGCCAGAGTGAGGGACAGCTCGATACGGCGCTCACCGAACGGCGATGCGCCCCTCGCGCACCACACACGCCCTGGACGCGACCACCCGCGAACGCCCTCGGCCGGCTCGCGCTCGCGACCGTGACACCCGCGGGATGGCCACAGCGGCCGTCAGGGCCTGACCAGCGGCGTCCAGCCCGTCGGGCAGACGAGGGCGGGCGCGGTCGTGCAGGAGGTCTCGAACAGGAACCCGGTGGCCGTCAGCACCTTGATCCGCAGCACGTTGCCCTCACTGATGACCGTCACGCCGCAGGCGTTCGCCGGGTGACCCGGGTTCGCCACCGTGCTGAGGTCCCTCCAGACATAGGGGCCGGGCATCGGATTCACCGTCCGCACGCCCAGGAAGGTCCTCCCGCCGCGCACCGCGGCGGTGAACTCGGAGTTGCCCGTGCCCCTGAGCGTGTCGATGGCCGCGCACGGCCCGGCCGTTCCGGGCGGACCCGCCGGACCCCGGTCGCCCTTCGGGCCCCTCGGACCGACCGGACCCCGGTCGCCCTTGGCACCCTTGGCGCCCTTGCCGCCGCCGCCCTTCGCCTCACGCGTCCCCGTACAGCCGTGTCCCTGACCGGCGGACGCCGCCTTCAGCGCCCGCTGCTCGGCTTTGGCGCTCTTCACGGCTTTCGCGCTCTCGGCACAGTCAGCGCCCCCCATGGGCACCGCCACCGCCACGCCGCCGCCCGACACGTCCGCCATCGCCGGAGCCGAGACACCCGTGAGCGCGAGCGCCAGCGGCACGGCGAGGCCGCCGGCCAGCCACGCGCGCCGACCCGCCATCATTGCGGAACCCATCAGCATTCTCCTTGCATCGTTCCTACCGAACGACGTGGAGCATCACCCGCAACCAGGCGTGCGAGTGGAATGACTGACGGAATGTCGGACATATGTCAGCGGGTCGGCCCAACGACACGCGGCCCCACTGCGCCGAACGGCCGCCCCTCGCCCGGCCGCCCGCACGCCGAGCCGACAATCATTGCCCGGGGTCACCCCCCGTGATACACAGAGTGACCGTACGTTCTTTCGCATACGCACCACACCCGTCCAGGTCAGAGCGCGAAGGCGCCGAGCGGGCCGGGAGATCGGGTAAAGAGAGCACCCAAGTCGACGACGGCGCCGGTTTCATCAGCGAAGATAGTGCGTGACCCCTGCCGTCGGGCACGGGCTACCGGAACTACCCATACTGGGGCGGTGAGTTACATGATCCTGGCAGCCGAAAAGGGCGACATCACCACCATCATCGGTGGAATCGCTCCGAACTGGGGGCCGTTCGGCAGTCTCGGCAACGAAGCGAAGATCATGATCGAAGTGGTCATGGCCGTCGCGATCCTCCTTTGCCTCGGCATCGCCATCTGGGGCGCGGCCAAGCAGCGCATCGGCGCGACAGCCCTGCGCGACACCTTCAGCGCCGAACAGGGCAAGGGCCTCATCGTCGCCGGACTGACCGGAGTCTTCATCATCGGCTCCCTCGGAACCCTGTTCACGATCGTCTACGGAATGGCCGTCTAGCCGTGCCGCCGCCCGCCTGCCGTCGTACCTGATGGCGAATCACCACACCGCGGCCACGCGGGAACGAGCGCTACCGTCGTACGACGCGGAGGGGGCGGATACGTAATGAGCAACGACGACCAGTACGGCGGCAGCGGCCACGGCGAGGTCGGCGGCACGGGCCAGACCCGTACCCGCCTCCCGGACTCCTCCGACCCGTACGGCACCCCCCGCCGCACCCCGCGCGCCTCCCGCGGCCTGATCACGGCGGTCGGCGTGGTGGTCCTGCTCATCGCGGCGATCGCGTTCGCGAACAGGGCCCCGGACACCCGCCGGGACGAATCCTCGGACAAACCCCCGTCCGCCTCCTCCACGGCCCCCACCGGCACGAGCCCGGTCACCGCCAAGACCGCCGGCATTCCGAAGGGCTTCGCCCACGACGAACAGGGAGCCCAGTCGGCGGCCGCGAACTACGCCGTCGTGATGGGCTCCGACGGGATGTTCAAGAAGGACTCCCGCCACGCCATCACGGACGGGATCTACACACCCGAAGCGGCGGGCCGGCTCAAAGGCCCGCAGGACGCCGCGTACTCCACGGCGTTCCTCGCCAGACTCGGCCTCGACGCGAACGGCAACCCGCCGCAGGGCAGCACCTTCGTCAGCCGTACCGTCCCGGTCGGCACCCGCGTGGAGAACTACACCCCCGCCGCCGCGAAGATCGCCGTGTGGGCCACCGGCCTGATCGGCATGTCCGGCGCGAAGTCCACCGACCCGGTGCGCACCACCTGGAAGACCTGGACCTTCGAACTGGTCTGGTCCGGCGAGGACTGGAAGGTCACCGCCGACAGCCAGCAGGACGGTCCCGCCCCGGTCCCCGGCGACGTCGCCGCCTCGTCCGCCGACGACATCAGCAAGGCCACCAAGGAGTTCGGAGGGTTCACCTATGCCCGCTAGGCCGTCTCTTTCGGATCTCGCCGGGCCCGCGACGCCCGGCACCGCACCTGGCCGCGTTGTCGGGGCGTCCGGGTACGTCCAGTACGCGGCACGCCCCTCCGCCTTGCCATGCACGGCACCGGACGCCGCGGGCTCGGCCGACGAGATCCGAAAGAGACGACCCAGCCTCCGGCTCCGGACGGCCGGTGTCATCGCGTCCGCCCACCTGGCCGTCGTAGCACTGGCGACCCGCACCCACGCCGCGACCACACCTCCGGCCTCGCCCGCACCCTCCGCCGTGGTGACACCCACGCCGACACCGCGGGCCAACGAGGACTGCAAGCTCCTCATCGGCTCGGCCAAGGACTACTGCGAGAAGGGCGACGGAGCCTCCACCGGCCAGACCCCCGGCGCCGGTCTGTCCAACGACCCCACCGATGCCCTCAACCCCCTCGCCTCCCTCGCCCGCGGCTGCGCCGACGCCGCCGCGTGGATCGTCGGCAAGCTCAGCGAAGCCGTCAAGGGCACGGCCACCGTCGACTTCACCAACACCGCGTTCCTCCAGCAGTACGCGGTCGTCTTCGCCGCCTCCACCATCCTCACGCTCGTCCTGTGGCTCCTCGCCGTCGCCAAGCGCGCCATCCGCGGCGTCCCCGTCACCACCGCCATCTCCGAAGCCATCGGATTCCTGTGGCTCACCGTCATCGCCTCCGCCTTCACCCCCCTGATCCTCTACACCGTCGTCTCCGCCACCGACGGAGTCACCGAGGTCATCGCTTCCGCCACCGGCGGCCAGACCGACGTCTTCTTCGGCTCCTTCGCCGAAGCCCTCAAGAAGGGCGAGGACATCGGCGGCGGCCCGATCATGCTGATCGTCGTGGCCCTCGTCACCGTCCTCGCCGCCGGCATCCTGTGGCTGGAGCTCGTCATCCGGGCCGCCCTGCTCTACGTCGGCGCCCTCCTCGGCACCGTCGTCTACGCCGGCCTCGTCGACCGCAACATGTGGAGCCACGTCCGCCGCTGGGCCGGCATCATGATCGCCGTCATCCTCGTGAAGCCGGTCATCGTCATCGTCCTCGGCCTCGCCGGAGCCCTCGCCGGGGACAAGGGCCCGAACGCCTTCTCCGCCGTCGTCTCCGGCCTCGCCATCATCCTCCTGGCCATCTTCGCCTCCGCGATGATCTACCGTTTCGTACCCGGCTTCGGCGACGAGATCGCCTCCGCCCGCTCCAACCGCTCCCAGGCCACCGACGGCGCCCAGGCGGCGGCCGTCATCAGCTCCCCGGCCTCCCTCGTCTCCCAGGGCATCAAGACCCACAGCAGCCGCGGCGGCGCCCACCGCGCCGGAGGCGACTCCGGCGGGGGCGGGGGCGGCGGCGCCAACCAGATCTCCGGAGGCATGGCCGCCCACAGCAGCCGCGGCTCCGGCAGCGGGTCCGGCGGCGGAACCGTCCCCGCCACACCCCCGCCCCGCACTGGCTCGAGCACGAGGAACACAGGAGGTGACGGGCGTTGACGACCCAGTCCCACCAGCTCCACCCGGTCACGCCCCGCCGCACGTATCTGATCGGCCGCGCCCGGCCGAACGCGATCGTCGGCAAGAACCGCGAGACCGGCGAAATCGCCCTGATCATCGCCGGCGCGTTCATCGGCATGATGAGCGGACTGCTCGTCCCCGACCTCACGCTGCGCATCGTGAGCCTCGTCGGCTTCCCCCTGCTCGCCCTCGCCGCCGTGTACGTCCCCTACAAGGGCCGCACCTTCTACCGGTGGTTCGAGATCAACCGCAGCTACAAGCGGATCCTGCGCCGTGGTACGACGTACCGCTCCAGCGCCATGGAAGCCGGCGTCCGCGGCTCCGACGGCCGCGAGGTCGAGGTCGGCCCGCCCCCCGGCATCGGCCGCATCAACTGGCTCGCCGCACCCTTCGGCCCCGACGAGATCGCCGTACTCCTCCACGCCGACCGCAGAACCGTCACCGCCGCCATCGAGATCGAGGGCCCCGGCGTCGGCCTGCGCGACAGCGAGGACCAGGAAGCCCTCGTCGACCGCTTCGGCACCCTCCTCAAGCACGTGGCCAACGGCGACGGCTTCGTCACCCGCCTCCAGATGCTCGCCCGCACCCTGCCCGCCGACCCCGACGCCCACGCCAAGGACGTCGCCCAGCGCGGCGACACCAACTCCCCCGGCTGGCTCCGCGACTCCTACGACCAGCTCCAGTCGATGGTGTCCACCTCCTCCGAGCAGCACCGCGCGTACCTCGTCGCCTGCATGCACTACACCCGCGAACTCGCCGCCGAGGCCCACACCATCGCCCGCGCCGGCACGCCCCACAAGGGCCGCAAACTCGACCGCGACGCGGGCCTCGCCATCGTCATGGCCCGCGAGCTCACCGACATCTGCGCCCGCCTCGCCGAGGCCGACATCCGCGTCCGCCAGCCGCTCGGCCAGGGCCGCCTGTCCTCCCTCGTGCACTCCATGTACGACCCGGACCACCCCATCGACCACATCCAGGCCATGACCAAGCGCAACGCCTGGCCCGCCGAACTCGACGCCGTGGAACCCACCTTCCTCCAGGCCAAGACCCGCGAATCCTCCACCCGCGCCCCCTGGTGCCACGCCACGGCCTGGGTGAAGGAATGGCCGATGACCCCCGTGGGCGTCAACTTCCTCGCCCCCCTGCTCGTCCACACCCCCGACGTCATCCGCACCGTCGCCGTCACCATGGACCTCGAACCCACCGAGATCGCCATCGAGCGCATGCTCACGGAGAAGACGAACGACGAGGCCGACGCCTCCCGCGCCGCCAAGATGAACCGCACCGTCGACCCCCGCGACATCGCCGCCCACGGCCGACTCGACCAGAGGGGTGAAGATCTCGCCAGTGGTGCGGCGGGAGTCAACCTCGTCGGGTACATCACGGTGTCCTCGCGATCACCCGAAGCCCTCGCCCGCGACAAGCGCACCATCCGCGCCTCCGCCGGCAAGTCCTACCTGAAGCTGGAGTGGTGCGACCGCGAGCACCACCGTGCCTTCGTCAACACCTTGCCGTTCGCCACCGGCATCCGACGCTAGCTGGAGGGAAGTGCCGCCCATGCGAGATCCCATGTCCGCTCTGACGGACGCCTTCACCAGCTTCCTGTTCGGCAAGGTGGAAACCACCCGCCTGCCCGTCCGCACCTCCACCGGCCAGGCCCAGGCCGTCTACCTGCCCACCGCCGCCCCCGGCCTCGGTGACTCCGGGGTCATCATCGGCCGCGAGGTCTACAGCGGCAAGGGCTACATCTACGACCCCTTCCAGCTCTACGGCCAGCAGCTCCCGGCCCCGCACTGGCTGGTCCTCGGCGAGTCCGGCAACGGCAAGTCCGCCCTGGAGAAGACGTACGTCCTGCGCCAGCTCCGCTTCCGCGACCGCCAGGTCGTCGTCCTCGACGCCCAGGGCGAGGACGGCTTCGGCGAGTGGAACCTGATCGCCCAGCAGCTGGGAATAACCCCCATCCGCCTGGACCCCATCGCCGCCAACGACGACGGGATCCGCCTCAACCCCCTCGACCCGTCGATCACCACCACCGGGCAGCTCGCGCTGCTGCGGACCATCATCGAAGTCGCCATGGGCCACGGCCTCGACGAACGCGCCGGCTTCGCCCTCAAGGTCGCCCACGCCTACGTCGTCGACACCATCCGCGACCGCCAGCCCGTCCTCACCGACATCGTGGACCAGCTGCGCCACCCCGAAGCCGAATCGGCCCTCGCGATGAACGTCGACATAGACGATGTCCGGGCCTGGGGCCTCGACGTCGCGCTCGTCCTCGACCGCCTCGTCGACGGCGACCTGCGCGGCATGTTCGACGGCCCCACCACCGTCGGCATCGACCTCGACGCGCCCCTGATCGTCTTCGACCTCTCCCACATCGACCGCAACTCCATCGCCATGCCCATCCTCATGGCGATCGTCGGCGTGTGGCTGGAACACACCTGGATCCGGCCCGACCGCGTCAAGCGCATCTTCCTGGTCGAAGAGGCCTGGCACATCATCAACAGCCCCTTCGTCGCCCAGCTGTTCCAGCGCCTCCTGAAGTTCGGCCGCCGCCTCGGCCTCTCCTTCGTCGCCGTCGTCCACCACCTCTCCGACGTCGTCGACGGCGCGGCCGCCCGCGAAGCCGCGGCCATCCTCAAGATGGCCTCCACCAGGACCATCTACGCCCAGAAGGCCGACGAAGCCCGCGCCACCGGCCGGGTCCTCGGCCTCCCCCGCTGGGCCGTCGAGATCATCCCGACCCTCACCCCCGGCATCGCCGTCTGGGACGTCAACGGCAACGTCCAGGTCGTCAAACACCTGATCACCGAAGCCGAACGCCCCCTCGTCTACACCGACCGCGCGATGACGGAGTCCTCCCGGCAACAACTCCCCGACGAACTGCTGGCCGCCGAACTCGAAGCGGAGGAACGGGCCCTGTACATGGAACGCCACCGCAACAGCGGCCCAGGTTCAGCGACCACGGTGGCCTGACCATGCCCGACCCCAGACGTACGCAGTCCCCCGACCGCGGCGGCATCCCCGACGGCGTACTCATCGGCCTCCTGGCCTTCGTCCTCGGCCTCGCCGTCCTGGTCTGGTCGGCCACCGGCCTCGCCGCCCTCTTCGCCCACGGCGCCTGGCCGGACACCGTCACGTTCACCCGCACCCCCGAGGCCGTCCGCGCCCTGATAGCGCAGCCGCACGGCATCGCCGCGGCCTGGCCGGACACCGACCCCTCCGCACTCTCCGGATGGGGCCTGTTCTGGGGGCTCTTCATCGGCCAGCTGCTGGTGCTGCTGGTACTGGCCGTCTTCGCGCTGGGCGCGATCGCCCGTACGAAGTCCCGCCGCGCCCTGGCCCGCCACCCGGCACCGCCGGCCCCCGGTCCCGACCCCGCCCCGCAGCCCCACATCCCGGCACCCACGCCGGCTCCGGCCCCGGCTCCCGTATCCACCCCCGCCCCCGCGGTGGACCGTACCTCCGCCTCCCCCGTGGACGAGGCCTACCGCTACGGCTTCGGCTACGCCCCGGCGGCCACGACCCCGGCGCCCCGCCCGACCTACGCCACCCCCGCCGAACGCCACCGCCTCGCCGCGCAGGCCATCGCCGCCGCCGAGGGCGCCGTACTGGTGGTCACCTCGTCCCCCGCGCTCTGGTCGGACACCAAGGACGCCCGCGCCAAACTCGGCCCCGTCCTCCTCTACGACCCCTCCCACCTGTGCGACACCCCGGCCCGCATGCACTGGAACCCGGCCGAGGGCTGCGCCGACCGCGACACCGCCGCCGCCCGCGCCCTCGCCCTGCTGGCCCCCGTACGCCCGCAGGCCCGCATGGACGCCGCCGTCGCGGACACCGCCGAAACGCTCCTCCGCGGCTGGCTCCAGGCCGCCGCCCTCGACGAGCTCCCCTTCAAGCAGCTCCACCGCTGGGCCCAGGGGCACCAGGCCCAAGAACCCGTCCGCATCCTGCGCACCCACCCCCGGGCGACCCCCGGCGCGGCCGGCGAACACGAAAGCGCCCTCACCGCCCACGCCGAACGCCGCGAACAGGCACAGCACCTGACGGCCCGTGCGCTGTCCTGCCTCGCCTCGATCCACATCCGCGAGGCCTGCCACCCGAACCGAACGGACTCGCTCACCCTCGCATCCTTCGTGACCGAAGGGGGCACCCTGTACGTGGTGGGCGAACCTCTCGAAGACCCCCGGACCCACCCGGGTGCGATGCCCCTGCTGACCGCACTCGCCTCCAGCGTGGTCGAGCACGGCCGTCGCGTGGCCGCACGGTCATCCCACGGTCGGCTCGACCCACCACTGGCGCTGGTCCTGGAGGACGTGGCGGCCGTGGCCCCCGTCCCCCAACTCCCGGACCTCCTGCGTGACGGGACGCTCCCGCTCCTCGCCCTGTGCCGCAGCCGCGAACAGGCCCGCGCCCGCTGGCCCCACGCCCCGTTCGACCGCTACTGAAGTTGTTCGCCTGACGGGGTCCGGGCTGCGAGGCACGCGTCCGCCGATCAGTCGTCACATACCACCCGAATGCCGACCCAACCGCCCGTGCCTGCCATGCGCGGTCGGTCGTTGACCCATGACCAGTAACCATGACGTGAGGGAGACCCCAGATGAGTGCCGACAAGCGCGCAGCCTTCGACAAGATCGACACCGATCAGGACGGATTCATCACCGCCGACGAATTCAAGGCGTCCCTCCAGACCGCCAGCGGCAAGGTCTCGGACGACAACGCCCAGATGATCGTGCGGATGGCCGACGAGAACGGCGACAAGAAGATCAACTTCGACGAGTACGCCAAGTTCGCCCGCTGAGTCAGCACACGAGGGCGGCCCTGGTCTCATCGGACCGTGGCCGCCCTCCACGCTGCTCTACTGTTCAGTGGCGCCGCGGCTCGGACCTTTCGAGGGCGTACTCCAGCTCCTTGGCGCCGCTCTCCAGCTCCACGACGCGACCGCTCTCGGCGAACCCGAACCGCCGGTAGAACGCTGCCGCCCGCGGATTGTCCTCGTGGACGAAGAGCCGTACGCGCTCCAGCGCCGGCTCCTCCAGCGACCAGGCCCACTCCACCGCGGCCTCGAAGAGGGCCTCGGTCAGCCCGGTCCCCCGCTGCCCGGGCCGTACGAAGACCCCCACCAGGTGCCCCTGGTGCACCTCGATGGCCTCGTCGAAGATCCCGGTGCTCCCGGCCTCCTCGACCAGAACCACCACGTTCCCGTTCCAGGTACCGTCCGGCGCCTCGGCGATGAACTGCCGGATCCACCGACCCTCGGCGGCACCGGCGGTCCGCTCCTGCCAGAAGGCGTCGGGCCGCCCTTCGGCCGCCTCGACGGTCTCCAGGAAGGCCACCGAGGCCGCCGGATCCCTCAAGGCGGAGATCCGTAGCTCTTTGACCTTCTCCCATTCGCCGGCGCGTACGGGCCGTATCACATGCTCGCTCATAGCCCGGGATCCTATGACGAAAAGACCCCCGGAACGCAGAAAAGCCCCGCACCAATTAAGGTGCGGGGCTTTCCCACAATGATTGTTCGGCGGCGTCCTACTCTCCCACAGGGTCCCCCCTGCAGTACCATCGGCGCTGAAAGGCTTAGC
>NZ_JBSFTP010000088.1:0-29605 GCF_053591315.1 Streptomyces sp. NPDC003042 | reverse complement strand
CCGCGCCTCAAACGCCGGCGGGGCTTGGAGGGGCGTCGGTGGGGCTGAGGGGCAGCGGGGGGAGGGCTGGGAGGGGCGTCGGGGGGTGGGGAGGGCCCCGGGGGTGGTCAGGTTTCTGTGCGGTACATCAGGTCTACCGCGTGGGTGGTGAAGCCGAGGCCCTCGTAGACCCTCAGGGCCGCCGGGTTGTCGGCGTCCACGTAGAGCATCGCCGTGGGGAGGCCCGCCGCGGCGAGGTGGCGCAGGCCGATCGCGGTCAGGGCCTTGCCGAGGCCGCCGCCCTGGGCGCCGGGGCGGACGCCGAGCACGTAGACCTCGCCCAGGTGCTCCGCCTCGTGGATCTTCGTCCAGTGGAAGCCGACCAGTTCGCCGCCGCGTTCCGCGAGGAAGAAGCCGGCGGGGTCGAACCACGGCTGCGCCATCCGGTCGTCCAGGTCCCGCTGCGTGAGCGAGCCCTGCTCGGGGTGGTGGGCGAAGGCGGCGGCGTTCGCCTCCAGCCAGGCGGCGTCGTCCGCGCCGGGGACGAAGGTGCGGATCGTCACACCGGGCGGCAGGACCGGTTCGGGCAGCGGGTCCGCGTCGGACAGGGGTCGGCGCAGCTGGCGCAGTTCGCGGAAGAGGGTCAGGCCGAGGACCTGCGCCAGGTGGCGGGCGGCGGATTTGCCGCCGTGCGCCCAGACCCGGATCCGCTTGCCGGAGGCGGCCAGCAGGGCGGAGCCCAGTGCCCGGCCGTGGCCGCGCCCGCGCAGCGCGGGGTGCACGACGAGCTCGGCGGCGGGGGCCTCCACCGGGTCGGTGTCTTCGAGTTGGCCGTATCCGGCGAGCCGGCCGCGTTCGGTCAGGAGGAAGTGCCGGATGCCCTCGCGCCGCCCGCCGCGCAGCTGGAGCCGTCCCTGTTCGGACACGGCGGAGGTGCCGTCGCTGGCGGCCGCCTCCTCGATCAGCGCGAGCACGGCGTCGGCCTGTTCCTCCGTCAGCTCGTCGAGGGTTTCGATATGCCGTCCGGGCTCCAGGGCCACTGCTGCGTCAGTCATGTCACCGAGCCTACGACCGCCGCCCGGAAACCCGGGCTGGCGGCCCGCTGACGGCTGCGCGTAACCAGCTCGCAACCCGTTACCCCCTGTCGCGCTACGCGCGTTGACCTTAGGCTGCGGGGCACCTCCCAAGTTGTCTCGCTGTCCACAAAGGGGACTAAATGTCAGCGACGCCACAACGGCCCCGCACGGCCCGCCGGTTGACCCTCACCACGCTCGCCCTCACCGCGGGGGCCGGGGCGATCGTCGCCGCCGCACTGCCGGCCGGAGCCGCGAGTGGTGGCGGTGCGGCCAAGAGCCGGACCGTCGACGTACAGATGCTGTCGATCAACGATTTCCACGGTGCGCTGGAGCCCCCGCAGGGTTCCTCGGGCAACGTGACCGAACATCAGGCCGACGGCACCACCAAGGCGATACCCGCGGGCGGGGTCGAGTACCTGGCGACCAGCCTGCGCGAGGCCCGCAAGGGTCACGAGTACTCCGTCACGGCCGCGGCCGGTGACATGATCGGCGGCAGCCCGATGCTGTCCGGGCTCTTCCACGACGAGCCGAGCATCGAGGCGCTGAACAAGCTCGACCTCGATGTCAGCAGCGTCGGCAACCACGAGTTCGACGAGGGTCGGGCCGAGCTGCGCCGCATGGCTTACGGAGGGTGTCACCCGGTTGAAGGCTGCTTCGAGTACGGCAAGACCTTCACCGGATCGGAGTTCAAGTACCTCGCGGCGAACGTGACGGACGAGAAGACCGACCGTCCGATGATGTCGCCCACCTTCGTCTGGAAGAAGGGGGACGTGAAGATCGGCTTCATCGGCGTCACCCTGGAGGGCACTCCGGACGTCGTGACCGCCGAGGGCGTCAAGGGCCTCAAGTTCGGCGACGAGGTCGAGACGATCAACAAGTACGCCGCCGAGCTGAACAAGCAGGGTGTGAAGTCGATCGTCGCGCTGATCCACGAGGGCGGTCTGCCCGCGAGCGGCGCGTACAACTACGACTGCGACGTGCCCGGCGCGGGCGCCGGCATCTCGGGCGCGATCGTCGACATCGCCAAGAACGTCGACGCGAAGGTCGACGCCCTGGTGACCGGCCACACGCACCAGGCGTACGCGTGCAACATCCCCGACCCCGCGGGCAACCCGCGTACGGTCACCTCGGCCGCCTCCATCGGCCGGCTGTACACGGACACGACGCTGACCTACGACCGCAAGACGAAGGACATCGTCCGTACGCCGGTCAGCTCGCCCAAGCCGCTCAACAAGGTCGTCACCCGTGACCAGCCCAAGGCCACGGACATGACCGAGCTGATCCAGCGCTGGAACGCCCTCGCGGCCCCGGTCGCGAACCGCCCGCAGGGCTTCATCTCGGCGGACATCCCGGGCCGCGGCTCGCCGGAGTTCGAGAAGCCGCTCGGCGACCTGATCGCCGACGCGCAGCTGGAGGCGCTCGCCCCGGCCGACAAGGGCGGCGCCGAGCTGGCCGTCATGAACCCGGGCGGCATCCGCGGCGACCTCGCCCACAAGGCCGCCGGGGCCGAGGGCGACGGCGTGGTGACGTACGGGGAGGCCTTCACGGTCCAGCCCTTCAACAACATGATGAACGTGGTCGACCTGACCGGCGCACAGCTGATCACCATGCTCCAGCAGCAGGTCAGCGGGCCGGTCAACGGGGCGAGCCCGAAGGTCCTCCAGGTGTCCAAGGGCTTCACGTACACCCTGGACACGACGAGGACGGGCGCGGACCGCATCGTCGTGGACTCGGTGAAGCTGAACGGCGCGGCCATCGACCCCGCCCGTACCTACCGGGTCGCGATGAACGAGTTCCTGGCGGGCGGCGGTGACGGCTTCACCGTCCTGAAGGAGCACAAGAACAAGCTGGTGGGCGCGTCCGACCTGGACTGCTTCAACGCCTACCTGATGAAGAACTCCACGGCGGAGGCCCCGATCGCCCCGCCCGTGGCGAACCGGATCACGGTCGTCAAGTAGTTCCCGTACGCGAGAGCCCGAGGGGGCGGCAGGCCCGGCGGCCTGCCGCCCCTTCGGCGTTCCCGGACTTCGCCTAGAGCTCTGCCAGGAAGTTCCGGACGGCCTCGGTGAACCCCTCCGGGTCCTGGAAGGGGACGAAGTGCTCGGTGTCGAGGCCGACGTACGCCGTCCCCGGGCGCCGCGCGACCATGGCGTCGGCCTGGGCCCGCGGGAGCGGCTCGCTGCGCAGGCCGTGGATGAGCAGGGCGGGGCAGCGGCTCGCGAGCCAGACGTCCCAGTGGGAGCCGAGGCCCTCTTCCAGGGTGGCGAGGGTGTCCTGCGGGTGGAACGGCAGCCGCCAGCCGGCGCCTTCGGGCAGCGGCCGCAGGTACGGGGCGACGCCCTCGGAGAGTGGCCCGCAGGCGGCGATCAGCTCCTCACGGGTCGGCGCGGTGTACGGCAGGCCGGCGAGGAACCCGAAGAAGCCCGTGTCGTCGCCGCGCGGGATGTCCACGGGGGCGTCGACGTTGACGAGGGCGGCCACCAGGTCGGGGCGGTCGGCGGCGAGGTGGTAGGCGTTGATCCCGCCGAGGGAGAAGCCGACCACGGGCACGGGCCCGCCGAGGTCGAGGTGGTCCAGCAGCGCGGCGGCGTCGCCGACGTATCCGGCGCGGCTGTACTCGGGGGTCCGGTCGGAGTCGCCGTGGCCGCGCTGGTCGAGGGCGATGACGCGCCACGCGTCTCCGAGGGCGGTGGCGAGGTCGGTGTAGTGGGCGGCCTCGGAGAGACCGCCGTGCAGGGCGAGCAGCGGGCGGCCGGGGCCGCCGAAGTCGAGGTAGGACAGGGTGCGGTCGTCGATCTTCAGGTCGTGGCGCATGGCTGTGGTCTCTCCCTGGGGTCCGGATCTTCCGACGTCCGAAGCCTGCCACCGGTTGGGCGCAGGCGCAATACATTTGTCTAGGGCGCTTGCCCAAATGGCTGCGCGACTACGATCCCGCCATGGGAAATCGCGAGGACCTGCTGGCCGGAGCGCGCCGCTGCCTGGAGGAGAAGGGCTACCTGCGCACGACCGTGCGCGACATCGCCTCGGCGGCGCACGTGAGCATGGCCGCGATCGGCTACCACTTCGGGTCGCGCGAGGCGCTCCTCAACCAGGCGCTGTTCGCCGCCATGGACGAGTGGGGCGACGCCGTCGGCGGTCTCGCGGGGGAGGGCGAGACGGCCGTCGAGCGGTACGCCGACATGTGGAACCGGAAGGTCAAGGACTTCGGCGAGCAGCGCTGGCTGTGGATCGCCTCGGTCGAGGCCTTCGTCCACGCCCAGTCCTCGCCCGAACTGCTGGAGATCCTGGCCGCCGGCCAGCGGGGCGCCCGCCCGTACGTGGCCTCGTTGCTGCGCGGCATTCCGCAGGCCGAGGTGGAGGAGGCTGACGCCCGGAGCATCGGGTCGGTGCAGATGGCGTTGATGACCGGGGTGATGGTGCAGGTGCTGACCGATCCGGAGCACGCGCCGAACGGGCGGGAACTGGCCCGGGGGCTGCGTGAGTTGGCGGCCCTGCTCGACGACTGACCGCTACCCGTGGGTAGCCTTCCTGAGGTGTCCACGCCATAATCCGTCCATTCACCGGGTCGGCAAAAGGGGCGGGCATGGCGGGGACGGCGGGCATGGCGGGCGTGGCGGGCAGGGGCACGGGCCGCACCCCGGGACTGGATCGACGGGGCTTCCTGGCGGGAGCGCTGGCGGTCGGCGCGGGCGCCGCCGTCGGACTCGGGAGCGCGGGCACGGCCTCCGCCCAGACGCTCGGCACGCTCGGCACGCAGGACTGGATGTCCGGCCTCGCCGACTCCACCCCGCTCCAGCGCATGACCATCCCCGGCACCCACGACGCCGGTGCCCGCCATGGCGGGGCCTACGTCGCCTGCCAGAACATCTCGATCGCCGAACAGCTCGACGCCGGCGTCCGGTTCCTCGACATCCGCTGCCGGGTGACCGGCGGCTCCTTCGCCATCCACCACGGCGCGTTCTACCAGAACCTGATGTTCGGCGACGTGCTCGTGGCCTGCTGGAACTTCCTCGCCGCGCACCCCGCCGAGACCCTCCTGATGCGCGTCAAGCAGGAGTACTCCGAGGAGAGCGACGCGACCTTCCGCGCCGTCTTCGACGACTACCTCGACAACAGGGGCTGGCGGCCGCTGTTCCGGATCGCCGACACGCTGCCCGCCTCGCTCGGAGCGGCCCGCGGCAAGGTGGTGCTGCTCGCCGACAACGGCGGCCTGCCCGGCCTGCGGTACGCCGACGGCAACGTCTTCGATGTCCAGGACGACTACATGGCCGAGCCCTTCGCCAAGCGCGGCAAGATCGAGAACCACTTCCGCAAGGCCGTCCAGCAGCCCGGCAAGCTGTTCGTGAACTACACCAGCACCTCGGCGTACATGCCGCCGCGCTGGAACTCCGACCGGCTCAACCCTCAGGTGCACTCGTTCGTCGACGGCGGGGAACTGGCCGGCCGGACCGGGCTCGGGATCGTCCCCATGGACTTCCCCAACACCCGTTCCGGCCTGGTCGCCTCACTGATCCGGCACAACTGACGGCCCCGGCGGCGGCGGGGTCGGGGCCCCCGGGATGCGGAGCACCGCCTCCGTACCCGGCCCCCCGCCCGGTGCCGCGCGCAGCTCGGCCGTACCGCCCGCGCGCTGCACCGTACGGGCCACGATGGACAGGCCCAGACCGCTGCCGGGCAGGGCGCGGGCCGACGGGGAGCGCCAGAACCGCTCGAAGACGTACGGGAGGTCCTCGGCGGGGATGCCGGGCCCGTGGTCCCGTACCGTCAGCTCGCCCGCGTGCAGCGAGACCTCGACCGCGCCGCCCGGCGGGCTGAACTTCACCGCGTTGTCCAGGACGTTGACCACTGCCCGCTCCAGCGCGGCCGCCTCCCCGCGTACGTACCAGGGCTCCAGCGAGGAGCCGAAGCGCAACTCCGGCCCGCGCAGCCGGGCCCGGGACAGGGCGGCCGCGGCGATCTCGTGCAGGGCGACCACCTGGAGCGGGCCGGGGGAGACGGCGTCCGGCCGGGACAGCTCCTGGAGGTCCCCGATCAGCGCGGCGAGCTCCGTCATCTGGGCCTTGACCGAGGCCAGCAGCTCCTTGCGGTCCTCGGGCGGGATGGCCCGGCGGGTCTCCTCGCTGCGGGCGAGCAGTTCGATGTTCGTCCGGAGCGAGGTGAGCGGCGTACGCAGTTCGTGCCCGGCGTCGGCGATCAGCTGGGCCTGGCGCTCCTGGGAGGAGGCGAGGGCGGCCGTCATCGAGTTGAAGGACCGCGACAGGCGGGCGATCTCGTCGTCGCCCTCGTCGGGGATCCGTACGGTCAGGTCCTCGGTGCGGGCGATGTGCTCGACGGCGCCGGTGAGTTCGTCGACCGGCCGCAGCCCCGTACGGGCCACCCACAGACCCGCGGCGCCCGCGCCGACGACTCCTATGCCGCAGACGAGGAGCAGGATCCACGCCAGGGTGGACAGCGGCTTGTCGATGTCGGCGAGGGGCTTGGCCACCGAGATCGCGAAGACCGGCGAACCGGGCTGGGCCCGCGCGGGGAAGGTGTAGACGCGCATGTCGGCGCCGTCCTGGGTCGTCGCGTCGTACAGGGCCTTGTCCCGGCTGCCGGCCGCGATCTCCTTGTCCGTGTCGGTGACGGGCAGGTCGGTGCGCCCGCTCACCCAGCAGTGGCTGCCGTCGGCGGCGACGACCTGGACCGTCGCGCTCAGGTTCCCGGCGATGTCGGGCTGTGTGCGCTGTGCGGGGCGGGTCCGGCAACCCTCGCGCAATGCGCCCAGCACCTCGCCGCTGGGGTTGGTCGCGCGCAGGGACTGGTCCAGCTGGTCACGCAGCTGCGCCCGCACCATCACCCAGGACACCGCCGCCACCGCGGCCACGGCGAGCGCCACCGCGACCGTGACCAGCAGGGCGAGCCGGGAGCGGAGCGGGAGGGCGCGGAAGCGGGCGGCGGGGCTCACTCGGGGCCGCTCTCGCCCTGGCGCAGGACGTACCCCACCCCGCGCACGGTGTGGACGAGCCGCGGCTCGCCGCCCGCCTCCGTCTTGCGGCGCAGGTACATCACGTACACGTCCAGGGAGTTGGAGCTGGGCTCGAAGTCGAAGCCCCAGACGCTCTTGAGGATCTGCTCACGGGTCAGGACCTGGCGCGGGTGCGCGAGGAACATCTCCAGCAGCGTGAACTCCGTACGGGTCAGCTCCACCGGGCGCCCGGCCCGGGTGACCTCGCGGGTGGCGAGGTCCATGCGCAGGTCGCCGAAGGCCAGCGTGTCCTCGGGGCCGTCGTCATCGGCCCGCGGGGCGGCGTAGGAGCTGCGGCGCAGCAGGGCGCGGACGCGGGCGAAGAGCTCGTCCAGCTCGAACGGCTTGACGAGGTAGTCGTCGGCGCCCGCGTCGAGGCCGGTGACGCGGTCGCCGACGGTGTCGCGGGCGGTGAGCATCAGGATCGGGGTGACGCTGCCCGCGGCGCGCAGCCGGCGGGCCGCCGTCAGGCCGTCCATCCGGGGCATCTGGATGTCGAGCACGATCAGGTCCGGATCGTACGCCGCCGCCTGGTCGAGGGCGTCGAGGCCGTCGACGGCGGTCCGGGTCCCGTATCCCTCGAAGGCGAGGCTGCGGCGCAGGGCCTCGCGGACGGCCGGCTCGTCGTCGACGACGAGGATGCGGGCGCCTCGGCCTTCGGGCTCGGCGGGAATCATGCGGGTCCCCCAGGGGTGGTGGTCGGGGTGGTGATCGGCGGGCACGGCACCTACCAGGTTTGCACGGGTGGCTCAGAAGGAGGTGCCGAAGCCGTTGGCGCCGGAGCCGCCGGTGCCGGTACCGGTGCCGGAGCCCGCGCCGCCCTTGCGGAGGGAGTCGAGGTCGGCCTTGATCGTGTTGACCGGGATGGCGAAGCCGAGGCCGACGCTGCCCGCGCTCGAACTGTCGGCGGCCGGGGAGTAGATCGCCGACGGCATTCCGACGATCTCGCCGTTCATGTCGACGAGGGCGCCGCCGGAGTTGCCCGGGTTGAGGGAGGCGTCCGTCTGGATGGCCTTGTACGAGGTCGTCTCCGAGCCGGTGTTCCCGTTGAACTGCCGGCCCCCGTACGAGAAGGGCCAGCCGTCGCCGCCGGCCCGCTGCCGGTTCCGCTGCTCGGACGTGGGCACCTTCACCTCGCGGTCCAGCGCCGAGACGATGCCGCTGGTGACGGTGCCGGTGAGGCGGTCGGGGGAGCCGATGGCGACGACCTGGTCGCCGACCTTGAGCCGGTCGGAGTTGCCGAGGGTGGCGGGCTTGAGGCCGCTCGCCCCCTGGAGCTTGACGAGGGCGAGGTCCTTGTCCGGATCCGTGCCGACGATCTCGGCGGCGTACGTCTTGCCGTCGCTCATCGTCACCTGGATCGCGGTGGCGCCGTTGACGACGTGGTTGTTGGTGACGATCTCGCCGTCCGCGGTGATCACGATGCCGGAGCCGGTGCCCTGACCGGACCCGGTGGTGGTGTCGATGCGCACGACGGACGGGCTGACCTGCTCGGCGACGCCGGAGACCGTGCCGCTGGTGGACCGCGAGACGTTGGTGCCGTTCACCCCGCCGGTCCCGGTGCCGTGCTCCCCGAAGAACTCCTGGACGGCCACGGCCGTCCCCCCGCCGACGAGCGCCGCCACGAGGGCGACAGCGGTGAGCAGGACACCGGGCCTCCGCCGCCTGGCGTGCGCCGCGTGCGGGGGGACGGGAGCGGCCGGTACGGTCTCGCCGCGGATGACGGGGGGCTGGTGCGCCTCCTGCCAGCCGGGCGCGTACGCGGGCGGCGGAGGCGGATACACCGGGCCCCCTGCGGTCTCCTGGGCCGGCCGGTCACGGCCCCGCTGCCAGTCCTCGCCGAAGGGCGAGCTCTGGGCCGGGTGGCTCTCCTGCGGGTACTCGCCTTCGCGGCGGAAGCTCTCGGTCATGGCTCCGACTCTGTCGCCGGTTCATGAGAGCTTCCTGAGCCCCGGCTGAGAAGCCCGACAGAACCGCGTATGCCTGATGTAAGCCCGCACCACCCAGCCTCGCCAGGGGTCCCCCGACCGGAGTCCGGGGGAGGGCGGAAGGGCGGGGCGGGGAGAGGCTCCGCGCAGCGGTACCGCCACGGCGGGCCGGGTCGTCCACCCCCGAGCCCCGTGAGGAACTAGCGGCAGCCGCAGGAGCGCCGGACCACCAGCGCGGACGGGAACTGCTTCAGGCGTTCGCGCCGCGAGCCGGTCACGCGCAGCGCGTCGTCCAGGACCAGATCCACGGCGGCACGCGCCATCGCCGGCCGGTCCGAGGCGATCGTCGTCAGCGGCGGGTCCGTCAGCGCCGCCTCCTTGACGTCGTCGAAGCCGGCGACGGCCAGCTCCCCGGGGACGTCGATCCGCAGCTCGCGCGCGGCCCGCAGCACACCGATGGCCTGGTCGTCCGTGGCGCAGAAGATGGCCGGGGGCCGGTCCGGGCCCGCGAGGACCTCCAGGGCGACCTTGTACGCGTCGTAGCGGTTGTAGGGAGCCTGAAAGAGCCGGCCCTCCACGGAGCGGCCGGATTCGAGCATGGCCCGCCGCCAGCCCTCGACGTGGTCGGCCACCGGGTCGCCGACCTCGGGGGTGTTCTCGACGCCGCCGAGGCAGGCGACGTACGGGTGTCCGTGTTCCAGCAGGTGGCGGGTGGCGAGCTGGGCGCCGCCGATGTCGTCGGTGACCACCGCGACGTCGTCGATGGCCTCGGGGCGCTCGTGCAGGAGGACGATCCGGGCGTCCCACGCCTCGATCTCCGAGGCCGCGCGCTCGCTCATGCCCTGGCTGACCAGGATCAGGCCGGAGACGCGCATGCCCAGGAAGGCCCGCAGGTAGTGGACCTCGCGCTCGTCCCGGTAGTCGGAGTTCCCGACCAGCACCATCTTTCCGCGCTCGGCGGCCGCCTGCTCGACCGCGTGCGCCATCTCCGCGAAGAACGGCTGCCGGGCGTCCGGGACGATCATGCCTATGAGGTCGGTGCGCCGTGACGCCATCGCCTGGGCGACCCGGTCGGGGCGGTAGCCCAGGTCCTTGATCGCGGCGAGGACACGCTCGCGCGTGGCCGGGGCAACCGGCCGGGGTCCGTTGTTGATGACGTAGCTCACGACGGCGGTAGACGTACCCGCAAGTCGTGCCACGTCATCCCGCGTCACCTTGGCCACGCGCGGCAGTCTACGCGGGGTGACCTACCTCTGGGCAGGGCGTACGGGCGAGTGGATGGTCACAGGCTTCTCCTCCATCCGGGGGAGTGCCGCGGCGGCCTTCGCGGCGGCTTGCGCGGCGGCCTCCGCCGCGGCCCGTTCGACCTTCTCCGGGGTGACGAAGCGGTAGCCGACGTTGCGGACCGTACCGATCAGCGACTCGTGCTCGGGGCCGAGTTTGGCGCGCAGCCGCCGTACGTGGACGTCCACCGTGCGGGTGCCGCCGAAGTAGTCGTAGCCCCACACTTCCTGGAGGAGCTGGGCGCGCGTGAAGACCCGGCCCGGGTGCTGGGCGAGGTACTTCAGCAGCTCGAACTCCTTGAAGGTGAGGTCCAGGACCCGGCCCTTCAGCTTCGCGCTGTACGTCGCCTCGTCGACCGACAGGTCGCCGTTGCGGATCTCCATCGGGGAGTCGTCCGCGCCGAGCTGCCGGCGGCCGGTGGCCAGGCGCAGCCGCGCCTCGACCTCGGCCGGCCCGGCGGTGTCGAGGAGGACGTCGTCGATGCCCCAGTCGGCGGTCACGGCCGCGAGGCCGCCCTCGGTGACGACGAGGATCAGCGGACAGCCGGGTCCGGTGGAGCGCAGGAGCTGGCACAGCGACCGCACCTGTGGCAGGTCGCGGCGGCCGTCGACGAGGATCACGTCCGCGCCGGGGGTGTCGACCAGAGCCGGCCCCTCGGCGGGGGCCACTCGGACGTTGTGCAGCAGAAGACCGAGTGCGGGCAGCACTTCGGTGGACGGCTGCAGGGCATTGGTCAGCAGCAGGAGAGAACTCATGCCGCACCACCTGCCCGGGTCGGGTGGTCGTGCACCTGCACGGTTCGCTGGTCCATCACGTCGGTTCCTCCTCGGTCCCGTCGAGGACGTGCGTGGTACTTCGTATGACTGCCTGGCCTCCGTCCGGCCCCGCGCCCTGGGTCCGGATGGATACCACTGTTCTCGCTCCGTTCAACGTGCTGAAAGCACAAAAGGACCCGGGGGCTACGTTGCCCGGATCCTCTACGCCGCCAGAATAGCCCACCGGTCTTTCGGGGCCGAGGCATCTCGGCATCCCGTTCTGTGGTTCCCGCCACGCCTTCCTCCTGCGTATGCCCCGGTTTCACCGGATCGGTGGACCCCCGTCGGGGAGGCCCGGCGCATACGGGGCGCGTTGAGGCACGCCGGGGCGGTGGGCGGGAGGGGCCATCATGGAGGCTGACGGTAGAGCGACGATAGGAGCTGCAGTGGCAACCGGAACCATCCGCTACTGGGCGGCGGCCAAGGCCGCGGCCAAGACGGCGGAGGAGCCGTACTCGGCGCGCACACTGGCCGAGGCGCTCGACGCCGTGCGGGAACGCCACCCGGGGGAGCTGACCCGGGTCCTGCTGCGCTGCTCCTTCCTCGTGAACGACGAGCCCGTGGGCAAGCGCGCGCACGATGCCGTCCTGCTGACCGAGGGGGGCACCGTAGAGGTGCTCCCGCCGTTCGCGGGCGGGTGAGCGCGAACCGATGAGTACTCCAGACGAACAGCAGCCCCAACAGCCCCAGCAGCCACAGCAGGACCCGTACGCGACCCAGACCTGGCAGTCCGACACCTGGGACACCACCTACCAGCCGGTGCAACCACCGCTGGGCGCGGTGCCCGGGCAGGCGGTGGCACCGGAGGGCTGGTTCCGCGACGAGCTCCCGCCGCAGCCGCCGCAGCCGCAGCCGCAGGAGTGGGCTCAGGCGGCGTCGTGGCAGGACGGTGCCGCGGCCGAGCAGACGGCGTACCTGCCGCCGTATCCCGGCCCGGAGCCGGTGCGGCAGCAGCAGTCCGTCGCGCCCGAGGGCTGGTTCCGCGACGAGGCCCCGCAGGCCCAGGCCCAGGCCCAGGCCCAGGTCCCGGCACCGTCCGCGGACTGGTCGCAGGGCACCTCCTGGCAGCAGGGCGCGGGCACCGCCGCGGAGCAGACGGCGTACCTGCCCCCGGTACGGGAGGCCGCCGCGGAGCAGACGGCGTACCTGCCGCCGGTACGGGAGGCCGCCGCCGAGCAGACGGCGTACCTGCCGCCGTACCCGGGGCCCGCGCGGGCGGAGCCCCAGCAACCCCAGCAGCCCCAGCAGGCGCAGTCCGTCGCGCCCGACGGGTGGTTCCGGGACGAGCCCGCGCAGCAGGCCGCACAGGCCGCGCAGCCCCCGCAGGCCGACGGCCCGTGGGCCGTCGAGTCCACCGCCTACCTCCCGCCCCAGCCGGCCCCCGCCCCGGAACCGGCGGCCGAGTACTCCCCGCCCACCCTGGCCGGCAACACCATCCGCGCCGTCGATCCCGCCCAGGCCCGCGCCGAGGGCCGGTCGCCGATCATCGACCCCGGTCCGCAGCCGGCCGTGCTGACCGCCGCCCTCGGGCTGCTGCTGGCCGCGGCCGCCGCGTTCGGGGACTTCGCCCTGCTGGTACCGCTGATCGCCCTCCAGGGCCTCACCGCGGCCGGCTGGTTCCGCCTCAACGGCATGTGGCCCGCCCGCCAGGGCATCGTCCTCGCCTTCGCCGGAGCCGTCGTCGCCGACGGCGCGGTGCTCGCGGTGGACCCGACGTACGGACCCGGCGCGATCATCGGCACCCTCGGCGCCTGGGTGCTGCTCACGCTGGTCCTCCAGCTGCGCAGCCACGCGGATCCCGACGAGCGGATGTACGGGCTGATGGCCTCGGTGGCCTCGGCCGCGCTGGCCATCGTCTGCGCCGGGTACCTCGCGGCGGACTCCCGTGCGGTGAGCGTCGGCGCGGCCGCCGTCGCGGTGGCCGTCTTCACGCGCGCCCTGCCCCTGCCGACGGCGGCCTCGGTCGGCGTCTCGCTGGCCGCCGCGGCCGGTGCGGGCATCGCGGTCGGCGGGCTGACCACCATCGGGGCGGGCGGGGCGCTGCTCGGCCTGGCCGCCGGTGTCTGCGCGCTGATCGGGCTGCGCGTGGCGGCGTACGACTACCCGTCGAAGTTCGTCCACATGACGGCCGGTGTCGCGCTGCCGCTGGCCGCGGCCGCCCCCGCCGTCTACCTGATCGGCCGGGTGGTGGGCTGACGTCCCACGGGCCACGGGCCACGGGCCGCGGGCCACGGGCTGACGGTGCCGTGACGGCCGGTCATGGTCCACTAGAACGACGTACCGACTAGTAGGGGGAGGGCACGTGCGTTTCCTGCGCGTCGTCTTGATCATCGGAGTGGTTCTGGGGGCCGTGTTCGTGGGCGTCGACCGCTGGGCGGTCGGCTATGCCGAGGGCCGGCTGGCCGAACGCATCCAGGCCCGCCAAGGGGCGGGGGGCGGCGCGGAGGTGGAGATACACGGGTTTCCCTTCCTGACCCAGGCGCTCAGTCACGAGCTGGGGCAGGTCGACCTCAAGCTGACGGGTGTCGAAGCCACCTCCGACGGCCGCAGGACGCGGCTCTCGCGGATCGACGCCAGCTTCCACGACGTGAAGCTGAACGGCGACTACACCGGCGGCACCGCCGAGCGGGCCACGGGCACCGCCCTGATCTCCTACGAGGACCTCAGCAAGGCCTCGCAGAGCGATGTGACCCTGTCCTACGGCGGGGCGCCCGGCAAGGTGAAGGTCACGGCGAAGCTGGAGTTCCTCGGCCGGTCCCTGACGCCCAGCGTGGTGTCGACCGTCACCCTCGTCGACGCCGAGGACGGCAAGGGCGGCAAGATCGTACGGATGCGTGCGGACGAGGTGCCGATGAACGGCATCCCGGGGGTCGAGACCGCGGTCCGCAAGAAGACGGACTTCGACCGCCGCCTCGACGGCGGCCTGCCGGCCGGGCTCCAGCTCTCCGCGCTGACCTCGGACGCGACCGGCGTACACCTCACGCTGAGCGGTACGGACGTGGTGCTGGCCGGATCGTGAGACGTGTGGTCCGATCCGCAGAAGGACGGGCACCGAAATCAGCCCCGGAAGGCCGCGCGGCGGCCGTCCGGGGCTTTCGCATCCCACAATCCGGACGATCCCGTCTCGACATATGACACGCCGGTGACAGGGCGGTCGATTCGTCCCTACGATCCATGCCTATGAAGCAGCAGCAGGCGGATCTCACGAAGCGACGGGCAGTAGACCTGTGTCGCGTCGCCGCCATGCTCTGTCGCTCCATGTAGCGGTGTGAGCCTTCCGCTCCACCGGCCGGACCGACGGCCCTTTCCCCGCGTGACCGCACCTGCCTCCCGCCCCTGACGCCTGCCCGCTCAGGCCTGAGAGCGACATCCGGAACGGCGCGCACAGCACCACCCGCCCCGCCCCGCAGCAGCACCCGCACCACCCCGCCGCACACTGCCCCGGAGGAGAACACCATGAGCCGCAGCGACGTCCTCGTAGACGCCGACTGGGTCGAGGCCCACCTGAACGACGCGAACGTCGTCATCGTCGAGGTGGACGAGGACACGTCCGCCTACGACAAGAACCACATCACCAACGCCGTCCGGATCGACTGGAAGAGCGACCTCCAGGACCCGGTCCGCCGTGACTTCGTGGACCAGGAGGGCTTCGAGAAGCTCCTCTCCGCCAAGGGCATCTCCAACGACGACACCGTCGTCCTCTACGGCGGCAACAACAACTGGTTCGCGTCCTACGCCTACTGGTACTTCAAGCTCTACGGCCACCAGGACGTCCGCCTGCTCGACGGCGGCCGCAAGAAGTGGGAGCTCGACTCCCGCGACCTGGTCGACGGCAAGGACGTCCCGAACCGCCCGGCCACCCAGTACAAGGCCAAGGCCCAGGACGCCTCGATCCGTGCCTTCCGCGACGACGTCGTCGCCGCGATCGGCGCCAAGAACCTCGTCGACGTCCGCTCGCCCGACGAGTTCTCCGGCAAGCTGCTCGCCCCGGCGCACCTCCCGCAGGAGCAGTCGCAGCGCCCCGGCCACGTGCCGAGCGCCCGCAACATCCCGTGGTCGAAGAACGCCAACGACGACGGCACCTTCAAGTCCGACGAAGAGCTGACCGCCCTCTACGAGGCCGAGCAGGTCGACCTGGCGAAGGACACCATCGCCTACTGCCGCATCGGTGAGCGCTCCGCGCTCACGTGGTTCGTGCTGCACGAGCTCCTGGGCCAGGAGAACGTCAAGAACTACGACGGCTCCTGGACCGAGTACGGCTCGCTGGTCGGCGTGCCGATCGAGCTCGGCCCCAACAAGTAACCCTGCCGGGCACGGGCACGCAGGGCCCTCGGTAGCAGTCAGTACGACTCTCTCTAGGACAGGACAGAGAACATGTGTGGAGCACAGATCGGCGGGCCCGACCTCGCGACGCTGAAGCCCGGTGAGACCGCCATCCAGGGCCAGATCACCAAGGCCGGCGAGCCGGTGTCCGGCTACGTCCGCCTGCTGGACTCGACCGGCGAGTTCACCGCCGAGGTCCCGACCTCGGCCACCGGCCAGTTCCGCTTCTACGCGGCCACGGGCTCCTGGACGCTGCGCGCGCTCGTCCCGGGTGCCACGGCGGACCGCAGCGTCGTGGTCGCCGAGGCCGGCGGCGTGACGGACGTGGCGATCGCGGTCTGAGTGCCGCACGCCTGATCGAATGACCGGCCGAAGGGCCGCACCCCAGGGGGTTGGACGCCACTGGACGGGGTGCGGCCCTTCGTGCCGTCCGGCTCCAGCTCTAGGCTGGAGACATGTACGCGCGGCGCCGGCGCCTGTATCTCCTCCTCATGGGCGGATGCCTCTTCCTCTTCGTCTCCGCCTGGTCCTTCGTGCGCCTGTGGTCGGTGGAGGCCGCGGTCGCCCTGTGCGTGGTCGCCATGGTCATCCCGCCGGTCGCGGCGATGATCGCGAACCGGCGGGGCCCGGACGACCGCTGGTGGGACGACCCCTCGGGTGATCCGACCTCGGACGAGTGGTGGGACGAACTGGACGGAAAACCCCGCCGCGAGGACTGAAGCCCGCCCATGCGTCCGCCTATATAAGAATGTAATAAGGGCGCGTACAACTGCTTCCCACCACAGGGTGTCTTGGGTGTGCGCGGGTAAACGAACCGGCGCCTCCAGTCCTGTGGGGGACCTCCTTGGAACAAGAACAGACGCCGGACGCGGCCGTCGCGGCCGTCGCGGCCCCGCGCCGCCGCCGGGGCCGTACGACCCTCCTGATCGCCGCCGCCCTCGTCCTCGGCGTCCTGTCCGGCACGGCCACGGGCTACGCGATCCAGTACGACCGCGAGCCGACGCCGCTGCCCCCGCTGGCGCAGCCGTCGCTGGACACGCCGAAGGCGCTGGCCCCGGACGACGCGACGACGCACAAGTCGATCAACGCGAACCGCTGGCACAAGACGGACGACGACCTCGGGAAACTGCTGATCGAAGCGCCCGGTGGGATGAAGATCGTGGAACCGGCCGGATACGACAGCCTCGACTCCTTCGCGACGGAGTTCGAAGAGCCGGACGAAGTTCTCCGCGATTTCGCGAAGGACGGCTTCAGGCGGATCGCCAGGTCGGTGTGGCAGAACGACCGGGTCACCGTCGCGGTCCAGTTGCTGCAGTTCAACGACTTCTCCGGCGCCGACGACTACCAGAGTTCGCAGGCCGGCTACATGCCCGAGAAGAAGTACGCGGGCAACGACGGGGTGGCCATCCCGGGTGTCCCCGACGACCTCGGTCACGTCTGGGTGTACTCGGAACTCCACGAGGAGCCGGGCTATCGCCCGGGCCGCGAAGCCCGGGCGATAGCCCGCCGTGGTGACGTCGTGCTCCAGCTCTTCTACTTCGACAACCGCGGCAAGGTCGACGAAAGTGCTGTCGTCGACCTGGCCAAGCGACAAATGGAGCGACTGTGACCGAGCCGCAGACCGATACGGCCCCGGTCCCCGCGGCCGCGCCCGCGCAGCCCGCGCGCACGGGCAGCCGTAAGAAGGCCGTCGCGCTGACGGCCGCCGGCCTGGCCGTCGTCGTCCTCGCGGGCGGCGGTGTCTGGGCGTCCTCCGCCCTCGCCGACGCCGACCGGAGCGCGCCCACGGCCTACTGGACCGCCGCGGGCGCGGAGCTGCCGAAGCCCGAGGAGGCCGCGCCGGTGCCCGCGAACGCCCTCACGGGCAAGCTGCTCCCGCTGCCGGACGGCTACGCGCCGGGCCCCGACCTCGCGGAGGACGGCAACAACTTCTTCGTTTCCGGGGAGAAGGCGGTCGAGAGCATGAAGGAGGCCCGCAGGGGCCTGTCCAGCTCGGACCGCAAAAAGCGCGACGACGTGCTGGCCGAGCTGAAGCTCAAGGGCATGGCCGGGCGCAGCTACGTCGCCGGTGGCGGTCGGATGATCGCCGAGGTCAGCATCACGCAGGCCGATCCCAAGGCCCTGGAGATGTTCTCCAAGGTCTCCAGGAAGCTCCTCGAATTCATCGGTGACGACCGCGAGGCACCGAAGGTGGACGGGTTCCCGGACGCCAAGTGCTCGCTGACGGAGATCGGTGAGGAGAAGGACGCGAAGATCGACTCGATCACCTGCGTGGCGGTCGAGGGTGACGTGATGGTCGAGTTCCGCGCGTACGGTCCCAAGCCCGGTTTCTCGGCGTCCGACGCCGCCGGGTTCCTCAAGAACCAGCTGAGCCACCTGAAGTCCCCCGGGGAGTCCGCGTGACCGAGCAGAACACCTCCGGATCCGCGCCGGCTCCCGAGGACACCGTCCCGGCGGACGCGGCTCCGCAGGCCCTCGTGCCGGCCGAGCCCGTACCGGCCGAGCCCGTGGCCGCCGCGGCCCCAGCCCCCAAGGACCGCCGCAAGCTGTTCGCCTTCCTGCGCTGGACCGCCGCCGTCCTCGTCTTCGGCGCCGCCGGCACGGGGGCCGCGTACGGGCTCGTGCAGCCGGAGCGCACGGACATACCCGGGCTGTCGACCCAGGACGACGGCCGCTGGGTCTACCCGGCCCTGGCCAAGCCCGCCCTGCCCCCCGGCGCCGCGCTGCCCTTCGCCAAGGACAACCCGGACGGCATCCACTACGCCGGTCTGACCCAGCTGCTCCTGCCACCCCCGCAGGGCTCCGCCCCGGACGCCGGGCTCAAGCTGGAGAAGGACTCGGTGGTCACCGTGGACACCTTCCTGGAGGAGTACGAGTCCACCGCGCGCGAGAAGATGAAGCAGGGCTTCACCGACAACGGGCTGCGCCAGATCGTGGCCCGCGGCTGGACCACCCCCGACGGCACCCGCACCCGGATCTACCTGCTGCGCTTCCACGCGTCCGGGTTCACGGACACCTTCGAGGGCTGCGGCGCCGACATGAACCTCAGCGGCGTCAACCGGATCGAGGCGGACGCCACCTGGGGCAAGGCCAAGACCGCCCAGAGCATCCCGGACGTCACCGGGGTCACGCTCCACGAGGAATCCGCGCCGGTCGGCGACGAGCAGATCAAGGCCGGGTGCGTCGAGTCCGGTGACGTCCAGGCCGTGATCCTCCAGACCCGCAAGGGCCAGGTCGCCACCGTCCCCTTCCACCAGACGGTGATCCTCCAGCACCAGCTGCTGGGCTGACCCGCGCGGGCGGGGCCAGTACGGCGTACCTCACACGGTGTGCCGGTTCCCGGGCCAGTAGGCTTGGGGACCGGCGTACCCCGCATCCGAATCGTCCGAGGAGCACCCCGTGCTTGAGGCAGTCTTCACCTCCCTGCTGGTCCTGGTCTGCGTCGGCGTGATGGCCTTCACCGGCCTGGCCGTCAAGAAGCTGTACCAGGGTCAGCGCTGAGCGTCCGCCCGGCCGACCGCCCCGGAACCCCTCCCACAGATCGCCTGAGCATCCCATCATGATCCAGATCCCGTCCGACCTGAACCCGGGCCTCGTCCCCCTCGCCTTCCTCCTCGGCACCTGGGAAGGCGCCGGCGTCTTCGACTACCCCGGTGAAGAGAAGTGCAACTTCGGCCAGGAAGTCGTCTTCAGCCACGACGGCCGGGACTTCCTGGAATACCGCTCGCACACCTGGGTCCTCGACACCGAGGGCAACAAGGTGCGCCCGCTGGAGTCCGAGACCGGCTACTGGCGCATCGACGAGGCCCGCAAGGTCGAGATCGTCATGGTCCGTGACCAGGGCGTCGTCGAGATCTGGTACGGCGACCTCGCCGATCAGAAGCCCCAGATCGACGTGGTCACCGACGCCGTGGCCCGTACCGCGGCCTCCCGCCCGCACAGCGGTGGCAAGCGCCTGTACGGCTACGTCAAGGGCGACCTGATGTGGGTCGGCGAGAAGACCACCCCGGACATCGAGCTGCGCCCGTACATGTCGGCCCAGCTGAAGAAGGTCGTCACCCCGGAGGAGATCGCCGACATGGCGCGCAACCTCCCGGAGCTCCCGGACGACGGCATCGCCTTCTTCCGCTGACGCGTACGCGTCGGCGTCGGCGTACGAGTCGGCGTACGCCGGGCCCATCGGGCACCTCGCGCAAGGAAGGGGGCCGCGGGCACGTCCGCGGCCCCCTCCCCGCGCATACACTGGCCGCGTGGTGAGCACCGACTGGAAGAGCGACCTGCGGCAGCGCGGATACCGGCTGACACCGCAGCGACAGCTTGTGCTGGAAGCGGTCGACGCCCTGGAGCACGCCAGCCCGGACGAGATCCTCGTCGAGGTGCGCAGGACCGCCTCCGGGGTCAACATCTCCACCGTCTACCGCACGCTGGAGCTCCTGGAGGAGCTCGGGCTGGTCTCGCACGCCCACCTCGGGCACGGGGCGCCCACTTACCACCTCGCCGACCGGCACCACCACATCCACCTCGTCTGCCGGGACTGCACCGAGGTGATCGAGGCGGATGTGGACATCGCGGCCGAGTTCACGGCGAAGCTTCGGACCACCTTCGGCTTCGAGACGGACATGAAGCACTTCGCGATCTTCGGGCAGTGCGCCGGGTGCGCCGACAAGGCCCGTGCCGACAAGGCCGGCGCCGACAAGGCCCGCGCCGCGAAGGACGAGGTCGCCGAGGCGTAAGCACGCGTGGGAGCCGCCCGGGTGGGTTCCGGGCGGGGCCGTACGCTGGTGGCATGACCAGCAGCCCTTTGCTCCATCTCCCCGGCGCCGTACCGGCCGAAGGCCGTGACGAGGGCGTCGCCGCCCACTACGGAGAGCTCTACGGTGAACAGCGCGCCCTCGCCGACGGCCGAGGCTTCGTCGACCTCTCGCACCGCGGGGTCGTCACCGTCACCGGCCCGGACCGGCTGACCTGGCTGCACCTGCTGCTCACCCAGCACGTCGCCGAACTCCCGGCCGGGCAGGCCACCGAGGCGCTGATCCTCTCCGCCAACGGGCACATCGAGCACGCCCTCTACCTCGTCGACGACGGGGAGACGGTGTGGGCGCACGTCGAGCCCGGCACCCAGGAGGCGCTGATCGCCTACCTGGAGTCGATGAAGTTCTTCTACCGCGTCGAAGTCGCCGACCGCACCGCCGAGTTCGCCGTCGTCCACTTCCCGGCCGGTTCGATCGCCGAGGTCGCCAAGGAGCTCGCCGTACGCGAGACCCCGTACGGCCGGGACGTCTTCCTGCCGCGCGACGGGCTGGAGGCCTTCGCCGCGGCGTACGGCCCGGCCGCCGGGCTGCTGGCCTACGAGGCCCTGCGGGTCGAGGCGCACCGACCGCGCCTCGGCCTGGAGACCGACCACCGCACCATCCCGCACGAGCTGGGCTGGATCGGCACCGCCGTGCACCTGCAGAAGGGCTGCTACCGCGGTCAGGAGACCGTGGCCCGCGTCCACAACCTGGGGAAGCCGCCGCGCCGGCTGGTCTTCCTGCACCTGGACGGCTCCGAGGTGCTGCTTCCGGCGCACGGCACGCCGGTACGGCTCGCCGCCGACGGGGAGGACGGCCGCCAGCTGGGCTTCGTCACCACCGCCGTACGCCACCACGAGCTCGGGCCGATCGCGCTCGCGCTGGTCAAGCGGAACGTGCCCGTGGACGCGCCGCTCCTGGCGGGGAACACGGCCGCCGCGCAGGAGGTCGTCGTAGCGCCCTAGCGGGCCGCCCTAGCGGGGCCGCCGGCCTAGATGTCGATGACGATGGTGAACGGGCCGTGGTTGGTCAGCGAGACCCGCATGTCCGCGCCGAACCGGCCCGTCTCCACCGTCGCGCCCAGCGCGCGCAGCTGCGCCACGACCTCGTCGACCAGCGGCTCGGCCACCGGGCCGGGCGCCGCCGCGTTCCAGGTGGGGCGGCGGCCCTTGCGGGCGTCGCCGTACAGCGTGAACTGTGAAATGACGAGCAGCGGGGCGCCGATGTCGCTGCACGACTTCTCGGCCTCCAGGATCCGTACGGACCACAGCTTGCGCGCCAGCAGCGCCGCCTTCTCCGGAGTGTCGTCGTGGGTCACCCCCACCAGGACGCACAATCCCTCGCCGACGATCTCGCCGACCGTCTCGCCGGCCACGACCACGCTCGCGCCGTCCACCCTCTGCACCACTGCTCGCATACCACCTGTGTACCAGGCGTGCACCCGTCCGGGGCCGAACGGGTGCTCCGGGACTGCGTCGGCACCACGGAGAGTGGCACGATGCACGCAGGCGGTGCCGCCTGCACCGGTCGAGGGGACGGACACGATCGTATGAACATTCCTGGTACTTCCGTACCTGCACCCGCGTCACCCGCGTCATCCATGTCATCCGCCGTCGGCGCGGTTCCCGGCGCCGCGCGGCCTCCCGCGCAGCGCACCGGCGACACCCCGGGGCCGACCACCCCGGCCGTCGCCCCCGCCACCGCGCTCGGCCTGCCGGAGCTGCGCGCGCTGCGCCGCGACGCGCAGCGCGACGAGGCCGATCTGAGCTACGTACGCAGACTCCTGCAAGGCCGCATCGACATCCTGCGCGCCGAGCTGGCCCGCCGTACGGATCCCGAGGCGCCGGTGGTGGACCGGCTCTCGCAGATCCTCGCCGACGCCCCCTCCAGCCGCAGTGCCTCCGCCCGGCACGTCACGCTCGGCACCCCGCACAGCGAGGAATTCCGGCTGCTGGCGGCGGAGATGCTCTCCGACGTGGAGCTGTCGGACCTGGAGGCCCGCACGGACGCCGAACTCCACGACGCGATGGCCCGGTTGGTGGGCTACGAACAGCAGGTCTCGCGGCGCCGCCGGCAACTCCAGCGGATGGCGGACGACTCCAGCGCGGAGATCACCCGGCGCTACCGGGAGGGCGAGGCGCAGGTGGACGACCTGCTGGCCTGACGCCGGGGCCGGGACGGGGCAGCGGCGCACCGGAGGAAAAACCGGGCGACGCGGGCCGGTCCGGCGGTTAGCGTGACCGCCTATGAGTGCTGACGTCCGGCCGATCGCCGCATCCGAACTCCCCGACTGGCTCCGGACCGTGAACACCGGATTCCTGACCGCGGCCGCCGTCACGGAGTCCGATGTCGCGCAGCGGACGAAGTACAACGACCTCGCCCGTATCCAGGGCGGTTTCGACACCGGCACCGGCCGCTGCGTCGCGGCGTTCCGCTCCTTCGCGCAGGAGCTGACCGTGCCCGGTGGTGCTGCCGTGCCATGCAGTGCAGTGTCAAATGTGGCAGTGCTCCCCACGCACCGCCGCCAGGGGCTGCTGACCCGCATGATGGCCGCCGAACTCGCCGCCGCCCAGGACCGCGGTGACGTCCTGGCCACGCTGGTCGCCGCCGAGTACCCGATCTACGGACGCTACGGGTTCGGGCCCGCCGCCTCCATCGCGGAATGGGAGATCGACGTCCCGCGCACCGGCCTCGACCGGCGCTGGTCGGCCCCCGCCGACGGCGGCCGGATCGACCTGGTCGACGCGGCCGAGGTCCGCCGCGTCGGACCGGCCCTGCACGAGCGGCTGCGGGCGACCATGCCCGGGACGGTCGACCGGGACGCACGCTGGTGGAGCATGACGACCGGCCTGGAGGAGGTCTCCCACCGCCCGTACCAGGAGAAGTTCCACGCCGTGTACCGGACGGCGGCCGGCGAGGTGGCGGGCCTGGTCGCGTACCAGGCGGACGATCACTGGGCGGACGCGAAGATCCCGCAGAACACCGTGCGGGTCAAGGATCTGATCGCGCTGACCCCGGACGCCGAGCGGGCGCTGTGGCACTTCCTGTGCTCCATCGACTGGGTCGTCAAGGTCCGCACCGGTTACCGGGCCCCCGACGACCTCCTCCCGCAGCTGCTGCCCGACCCGCGCGCGGCCCGCCTGGTCACCGCCGCCGACTTCCTGTGGGTGCGCGTGCTGGACGTCGTACGGGCGCTGGGCGCGCGGACGTACGCCGTTCCCGGAGTGCTCGTCCTGGAGGTCACCGACCCGGCGGGCCCGGCGGCCGGCCGCTACCGGCTGGACGCGGGCACCGGCGCCTGCTCCCGTACGGAGGAGGCCGCCGACCTGAGCCTCGACGTGTCCGCGCTGGGCTCCCTGTACCTCGGCGACGCGTCGGCGGTCCGGCTGGCCGCGCTCGGGCTGGTGACCGAGGAGCGACCGGGGGCGGCCGCCCTCGCGGACGCGGTCTTCCGTACCGCGCGCAGGCCGTGGTGCCCGGACGTCTTCTGATGGGAAACGCTCGGGCGGGCGCGGTGGCCCGGCAGGCGATCACCTTCCACCGGCCGGCATCGTTCGGACGCCGGGCACTGGTCAACGGATGTCACCGTCCTGGAAAGCTGGAGGAATGAGAGACGTGGCATTCGAGGCGGACGTGGCATCGATCGTGAACCGGCTCCGTGCCGCGGGCTGTGTCTTCGCGGAAGAGGAGGCGGAGCTGCTGATCGCCGCCGCCACCGACGACGGAGAGCTGACCGGCATGGCCGCCCGCCGGGCGGCGGGTGAACCGCTCGAACACGTGGTGGGCTGGGCGGAGTTCTGCGGGCTGCGCATCGAGGTCGGCGCGGGCGCCTTCGTACCGCGCCGGCGCACCGAGTTCCTGGTCGAGGAGGCGGTGGCGCTGGCCCGGCCGGGCGCGGTGGTGCTGGACCTGTGCTGCGGAGTCGGCGCGCTGGGCGCGGCGGTCGCCGCCCAGGTCCCGGGCGGGGTCGAGCTGCACGTCGCCGACATCGACCCGGCGGCGCTGGCGTACGCCCGGCGCAACGTGGCCCCGTACGGCGGAGCCGTGTGGGAGGGCGACCTGTACGCGGCGCTCCCGGCGGAGCTGCGGGGCCGGGTGGACGTCCTGGTGGTCAACGCCCCGTACGTCCCGACCGAGGAGATCGGGCTCATGCCGGCCGAAGCCCGGGACCACGAGCCGCTGGTCTCGCTGGACGGGGGCGCGGACGGCCTGGACGTCCACCGCCGGGTCGCGCAGGGGGCGTCGGCGTGGCTGGCCCCGGGCGGGCACCTGCTGATCGAGACGAGCGCCCGGCAGTCGCCGGTGACGGCGTCCGCCCTGACGGGGGGCGGGCTCGCCGTGCGGGCGGTCACGTCGGAGGAGCTGTACGCGACCGTGGTGATCGGCAGGGCGATGATCCCGTAGTACTACTACCTGGTCATCACTGCCGCTCGAATAAGGAACTGACGACACATGGACGAGAGTTCTGCGCTGGCAGAGCGTTTCGAGGAGCACCGGACGCGCCTGAGGGCGGTGTCCTACCGGATGCTCGGCTCCCTCAGCGAGACCGAGGACGCCATCCAGGAGACCTGGCTGCGCCTGAACCGCACCGACGCGAGCGAGATCGAGAACCTCGGCGGCTGGCTGACGACGGTCACCGCCCGGGTCTGCCTGAATCTGCTGCGTTCGCGCGAGCAGCGCCGCGAGGAGACCATCGAGCCGGGGGAGGGCCTGCACACGCGCATACCCGACCCGGTGATCAGCCCCGAGCGGGGGATCGACCCCGAACAGGAGGTCCTGCTCGCCGACTCGGTCGGGCTGGCGCTGATGGTGGTCATGGAGTCGCTGTCGCCGGCCGAGCGGCTGGCGTTCGTCCTGCACGACATGTTCGCCGTGCCGTTCGACGAGATCGCCCCCCTGATCGAGAAGACCCCCGCCGCCACCCGGCAGCTCGCGAGCCGCGCCCGCCGCCGCGTACAGGGGCAGGCCCCGGCTCCCGACCCGGACCTGGCGCGTCAGCGGGAGGCCGTCGACGCCTTCTTCGCCGCCGCGCGCGACGGGGAGTTCGAGGCGCTCGTCGCCGTGCTCGACCCGGATGTGCTGCTGCGTTCCGACGGTGGCGTCGGCGGTCGTCACACGGTCGTCTTCTCCGGCGCCCGGACGGTGGCCGGTCAGGCGATCACCTTCGGCGGCCTGTCCCCGTTCGTCCGCCCGGTGCTCGTCAACGGCGCGGCCGGTGTCGTCGTGGTCCCGCGGGCGCGGGCGGTGTCGGTCATGGCCTTCACCGTGGTCGACGGGAAGATCGTCGCGATCGACGTCCTGTCCGACCCCGCCCGCCTCAAGGAGCTGGACCTGACGGCGCTCGAGGGCTGAGGTCTCGTTCAGGGAGCCGATGAGCCCGATGAGCCCGATGCGCGGCGGCGGTAGGCGCCGGGCGCCGTTCCGTACGCGCGCTCGAACGCGTGGGCGAAGGCGAACTCGAAGGCGTAGCCCACCCGTCCGGCCGCCTGGGTTCCGGGGCGGTCGGCCAGGCTGAGGCCGCTGCCGTGGGGCAGGAACGGCACGTCGCCGACGCCCAGCGGGACAGGCTCGGCGTCGGGTGGAAGCAGCACGCGGGGCGGAGGGGTCGGCGGCTTCGCGACCCAGCTCGCCACGTACGCGGGAGCCGAGGTCGTCGCGACGGTCGGCGCGCGCAGCGCGGCGGCCGTCCGCCGGCAGGGGCGGCGACCCGGGTGATCGGCTACACCGCCACGCCCGTGCACACCGCGCCGGCCGCCGGCCAGGTCGACGCCTTGCTCAACTGGTCCCCCTGAGCCCACCGGCCGCTGCGGCCCTGGCCCCGCCGGTCCGGCCGGGCTCGCCACCCCGATCGCGCCGTCGGCCGACGCGGGGGTGACCGCGACGCACATGGTCGCCCGCAACGACGCGACGCACCTGGCGGCCCTCGTAGCCTCGTCGACGCCGGAGCCCTCCACATCGACATCAGCGCCACCCTGAGCGGGCGGTGGGAGCTTTTGCAAGCGGGCGCTTGCAAAAGTTAGCACCGTGCGGCAGGATCGGGACATGGCATCGCTCAACGTCGGGAATCTCGGCGAATACCTCCGTGAGCAGCGGCGGCAGGCTCAGCTTTCGCTGCGGCAGCTGGCCGAAGCGGCGGGGGTGTCGAATCCGTACCTGAGCCAGATCGAGCGCGGGCTGCGCAAGCCGAGCGCGGACATCCTCCAGCAGCTGGCCAAGGCGCTGCGGATCTCCGCGGAGACGCTGTACGTGCAGGCCGGGATCCTCGACGAGCGGGACCGGGACGAGGTGGAGACGCGAGCCGTCATCCTCTCCGACCCGACGATCAACGAGCGGCAGAAGCAGGTACTGCTCCAGATCTACGACTCGTTCCGCAAGGAGAACGCGATGGAGGACCAGGCGATGGAAGCCCGGACCGCCGCCGACGCGGGACCCGACGACGTGGCGATGTCCCCTACGAACTGACTGTGATCCGGGAGGACCAGCACATGGCCATCGCCGATGACCTGAAGAAGACCCTCACCGACCCCACCCCGCTCTACTTCGCCGCCGGCACCGCCGACCTCGCCGTGCAGCAGGCCAAGAAGGTGCCCGGCCTCATCGAGCAGCTGCGTGCCGAAGCCCCCGCGCGCATCGAGGCCGTGAAGAACACCGACCCGAAGGTCGTGCAGGAGAAGGCCAAGGTGGCGCAGGAGGCGGTCACCGCCAAGGTCGCCGAGGTGTTCGGGGCGATCGACGCGAAGAAGCTGGGCGAGACCGCCCAGGATCTGGCGCTGCGCGGAGTGGGTGTCGCGGCCGAGTACGCCGTACGGGCCAAGGAGACCTACGACAAGGTCGCCGAGCACGGCGAGCAGGCCGTTCGGGCCTGGCGCGGCGAGGTGTCCGAGGAGATCGTGGACATCGCCGTGGCCGTGGAGCCGGAGCCGGAGCCCGCGGCTGCCGCCGAGGAGAAGCCCGCCGCGAAGAAGACCACCACGCGCAAGAGCACGGCCAAGAAGGCCGCCGCGACGCCGGGTGACGAGAGCTGATTGACGCGAGCGCGAGCCGGGCACCTGAGTGGTGTCCGGTTCGTTGTCGTCTGCGGAGGCGGCTGTGCCGGTAGCGTGGAGTCACGTGCTGGATCCGAGAGGGCGGGCGAGACGATGCTGATGCAAGGGTTCAACAACGGGGTGCTCCCGTTGCTCGGCTACGCCATGCTGCTGCTCGCCGTCGCAGCCTTCGTCCTCGCGCTGCTGGCGCGGGAGGACGCGTACCGGGCGGCCGACAAGCAGACCAAGACGTTCTGGCTGGTCATCCTGGGCGTGACGGTCGTGGTCGACCTCTTCCTCGGGATGCTGTTCCTGCAGATCGCCGGTCTGGTGGCCACCATCGTGTTCTTCGTCGACGTACGCCCCGCCCTCAAGCAGGTCTCGGGCGGCGGTGGCGGCCGGCGCAGCGGCGGAAGCAGCAGCGACGGGCCGTACGGGCCCTACAACGGCGGGCGCTAGCTCACGCCGTGCCCGCCGCCCGCGCTCACCCCGCGGAGCGGGAGAGCATGACGACGGCGACGTCGTCGGTCAGCTCGCCGCCGTTGAGGCGGCGGGCCTCGGTGACGGAGGCCTCCAGCAGGCCCTCACCGCTCAGGCCCGCATCCAGATGGCGGTTGATCATCTCGACCATGCCGTCCTGGCCGAGACGCTCCTTGCCCGCGCCGATGCGGCCTTCGATGAGGCCGTCGGTGTAGAGCATCAGGCTCCACGTTCCGCCCAGTTCGACCTGGCGGCGAGGCCAGCGGGCCCGGGGCAGCAGTCCGAGCGCAGGGCCGCTGTTCTCGTACGGGAGGAGCCGCGCCGGGCGGCCCGGCCGCGAGATCAGCGGGGCCGGATGCCCGGCCAGGCACAGGCCCGCGCGCCGGCCGTCCGGGGAGATGTCCACCGTGCACAGCGTCGCGAAGATCTCGTCGCAGGGCCGCTCCACTTCGAGCACCTGCTGGAGGGTGGCGAGCAGGTCGTCGCCGCACAGCCCGGCCAGGGTCAGCGCGCGCCAGGCGATGCGGAGCTCGACACCGAGGGCGGCCTCGTCGGGGCCGTGGCCGCAGACGTCGCCGATCATGGCGTGGACGGTGCCGTCGGGGGTGCGGACGGTGTCGTAGAAGTCCCCGCCGAGGAGGGCCCGGCTGCGGCCGGGGCGGTAGCGGGCGGCGAAGCGGAGGTCCGACCCCTCCAGGAGGGGGGTGGGGAGCAGGCCGCGTTCGAGGCGGGCGTTCTCCTGGGCGCGCAGTTTCGATTCTGCAAGCTTGTACTGGGCGATGTCGGCCCGTTTTCTCTCCACGGCGTAGCGGATGGCGCGGCTGAGGAGCCGGCCGTCGAGCTCGTCGCGGAAGAGGAAGTCCTGGGCGCCCACGCGGACGGCCTCGGCGGCGCGCTCGGCGTCGGCCTCTGCGGTGAGGACGAGGACGGCGTGGTGGGGCGCGATGCGCAGGACCTGGCGCAGGGTCGCGAGGTCGTCGTCGCCGTCGGTGTCCGCCCCGGGGACGGAGAGCGACAGGTCGAGCAGGATGCAGTGCACGTCGGGCGTGAGCAGCCGGGTGGCCTCGGTGAGGTTGCGGGCGCTGCGGAGCCGGATGCGGTGGCCGTCCGCGTCGAGGATCTCCGGGACGGTGAGGCCGCCCGCGGGGTCGTCTTCGATCACCAGCAGGGTCAGCGACGCCTGGGGTGCGGGGGTGACGGGGGGAACCGCCGGACCGCTCTCCGTGGCCGAGGTCTCCCTCTGCCGCGGTACGGGTACGGGCATCGTCTCCGGTTCCTTCCCTCCCCCCGAGGGTGCGCTCATGCGCTCGACCCTAGCGGGCGTTTGCCGGCGAACGGAATGGCGGTCCGGTGGAGGTCCGGGGAAGGGCCTGCGTCATATGCCGTTATCGGGGGGGAAAATCGGGCTGATGGGATGACCAACGTCACGGCGGTACGGTGCGACCGCGTCCCGCGTACCGACCCTGAGCCGGGTGCGGGCCCGGGCGCCGTTGCGCCGGCGGCCCCGGGCTGCGCCCGGCCTTCCCGGGGCTCCGCCCCGGACCCGGGCCTCAAGCTCCCCCAGCTACCGCTGGGAGGCGCCCCGGGCGGGGCTGGACGAACGGCGCGGCGCCGTTGCGAGGCCTGGGCTGCGCCCGGACTTCCGGGGCTCCGCGCCTCAAGCTCCCCCAGCTACCGCCGGGAGGCGCCCCGGGCGGGGCTGGAGTGGCGGGGGTGCTGGAACGGCAGACGTGGAACGGTGGCGCGGCAAGGTCCCGCGTCGGCGGACACCGCGGTCGGTCGGCCGGGACTGGTAGGGGGCCCGCACGGACCGCCCCCAGACGCCCTCAGCCGGGGCCAGGGCGCCGCAAGGTGGCGTCGTCGGGTCGGGGTCTTGCCGGGTCGCGACCCGGCAAGAC
>NZ_JBSFTP010000087.1:0-30118 GCF_053591315.1 Streptomyces sp. NPDC003042 | reverse complement strand
CGCTGCGCGGTGCCTCCTCCCCGCCCCGCCCTTCCTCCATCCCCCAGACTCCGTCCGGGGGGACCCCCAGCCGGGGCTCCGCCCCGGACCCCGCGCCTCAAACCCCCCCACGACTCCGTCTGGGGATACCCCCTGGCGGGGCTGAAATTGCCCTGCGGGCAATCCAGCCCGGCGGCGCCAGCTGCGCGGCGCGCACCTCAAGGCCACGTCGGCCACATCCAGCCCCGCCGGCGTTTGAGGCAGGGGGCACCCCCAGCGGTAGCTGGGGGAGGGTCTGGGCAGAGCCCGGTGGGCAGCGGCAGCGGCAGCGGCAGCGGCGGCGGTCAGCCTGCCAGGGCCGGGTCCACCACCGTTTCGCCCCGCGAGGCCCGGCGGATGGAGTCCGCCAGGTCCTCGATCGGGCCGTCCCGGAGGACCAGCCCCGCCGCGCCCGCGGCAAGGGCGGCACGCAGGAGCCCTGGCCGCGCCGAGCCCGCAAGGACCAGCACCCGGCATTCCGGGTCCTCGGACAGCAGCACCGGCACGGCGGCGACGTCCTCCACCAGGGCCACCGCCGGCCGGCCCACGGCCGACGGCACCACCTCGATGTCCGGCTGGAGGCCGAGCCGGTAGGCCAGGGCCGGGTTCGAGGGGGTCAGCAGGACCCGTAGGGAGGGGGCAGTCCGGTGCGCAACGGGCATTTCGTCCACCGGTCCAGGCTATCTGACGTGAAGTCAGGAGTCTTCACAACTGCTGGGACGTGCGTTATACATTCCCTCACCGGCTCCTAGAACGCGTTCTAGAACCGGTCCCGCATACGACCTCGGTGCGGCCGACGGTGCGGACGGCCGCACCGAGGTCTTCCACGGCCCCCGTTCTTCCACGACAGGGAGCAGCATCCTCATGCCCATCGATGCCGCCAAGGCCCTCGCCGCAGACCCCCGCCGGGGGGACATCGGCTGGGACCACAAGGACATCCAGCTCTACCACCTCGGCCTCGGCGCCGGTCGCCCCGCCACCGACCCCGACGAGCTGCGCTACACCCTGGAGTCCAAGCTCCACGTCCTGCCCAGCTTCGCGACCGTCGCCGGCGCCGGCATGGCCATGCTGGGCGGCCTCTCCGCACCCGGGATCGACGTGAACCTCGCCGCCGTCCTGCACGGCGGACACTCCATCGAGCTGCACCGGCCCATCCCCGTCAAGGGACAAGCCGTCTCCACCTCCAAGGTCGCCGCCGTGTACGACAAGGGCAAGGCGGCCGTGATCGTGCTGCGCTCCGAGGTCGCGGACGCCGACGGGCCGCTGTGGACGAGCGACGCGCAGCTCTTCGTACGGGGAGAAGGCGGCTTCGGCGGCGAGCGCGGACCCTCCGTCACCTCCGACCTCCCCGCGCGCGCCCCCGACCGGACGGAGGAACGGCGGATCCGCGAGGAGCAGGCGCTGCTCTACCGCCTCTCCGGAGACTGGAACCCCCTGCACGCCGACCCCGAGTTCGCCAAACTGGCCGGCTTCGACCGGCCGATCCTGCACGGCCTGTGCTCGTACGGGATGACCCTGAAGGCCGTCGTGGACACGGCCCTCGGCGGGGACGTCTCCCGGGTCCGCGCCTACCGCACGCGCTTCGCGGGGATCGTCTTCCCCGGCGAGACGCTGCGCATCCGGATGTGGCAGGAGCCCGGCCGCGTCCTGGCGTCGGTGACCGCCGTCGAACGGGACGACGCGCCGGTCCTCGCCGACACCGTCGTCGAACACGCGTAAATCCACAGAAGGAGCCGCACCGTGCGCGCAGCACTGCAGAGCGAGATCGGCCAGGACAAGCTCGAAGTGGTCGACGACATGGAGGCCGTGGGCCTGGGCCCCGGCAAGGTGAAGATCCGCATCAAGGCCACCGGCCTGTGCCACTCCGACCTCTCCGCGATGAGCGGGATCCTGCCGCAGCCGGCCCCCTTCGTCCCCGGCCACGAGGGCTCCGGGGTGATCACCGACGTCGGCGACGGAGTGGCCGGCCATCAGCCGGGCGACCGGGTCCTCGTCTGCTGGCTGCCGCCGTGCGGCCACTGTCCGTCCTGCAAGCGCGGCCAGGGCCACCTGTGCCTGGCCAGTCTCGTCAACGCGGGCACCCCCAACTTCCGGCGCGCCGGCGGCGACATCTTCGGCTTCGCGGCGACCGGCACCTTCGCCGAGGAACTCGTGGTCGACGCCCCGTGCGCCGTCCCCATCCCCGACGACGTGCCCTTCGACATCGCCGCGCTCATCGGCTGCGGAGTCACCACCGGCCTCGGCGCGGCCATCAACACCGCCAAGGTGGAGGCCGGATCGTCGGTCGCCGTCATCGGCTGCGGCGGCGTCGGCATATCCGTCATCCAGGGCGCCAAGGTGCAGGGCGCCGCGCAGATCATCGCCGTCGACCCGGTGGAGTCGCGCCGCGAGGCGGCGCTGCGCTTCGGGGCGACGGAGGCGATCGCACCGGACGCCTTCGACGACGCCAAGAACCGGATCACCGGCGGCGAGGGCTTCGACTACGTCTTCGAGGTGGTCGGCAAGTCCGCCACCGCGCAGACGGCCTACAGGATGACCCGCCGCGGCGGCACCGTGTGCGTGGTCGGCGCGGGCGCGCTCGACGACAACTTCCAGATCGACATGTTCTCGCTGTTCTTCGACGAGAAGAAGATCCTGCCGTCGATGTACGGGGGCGGCGACGTGCTCCGCTCCTACGAGCGCACCATCGCGCTGTGGCGGGCGGGCCGGGTGGACCTGGCAGGCCTGATCACGCACCGGGTGGGGCTCGCCGAGATCAACGACGCCCTCGACCAGATGCGTACGGGTGTGGCCCTGCGCACCTGCATCGAACTCTGACCCGTCTCTCCGAGAGGAACCGTACGGATGTCACTGCCACTTGAGGGGCTCTGCGCCATCGTCACCGGCGCGGGCCGCGGTCTCGGCCGGGCCGAGGCGATCGAGCTCGCCCGGCTCGGCGCGAGCGTCGTCGTCAACGACTTCGGCCGGCCCGGCCGGGACGGCTCGGGTGAAGCCTCGGCAGCCCCGGCGCGGGAAGTGGCCGCGGAGATCCGCGCGGCGGGCGGCCGGGCGGTGGCGCACCTCGGGGACGTGGCCGACTTCGAGCAGGCGCGCGAGCTGGTCGAGCTGGCGGTCAGCAGCTTCGGGAAGCTGGACATCCTGGTCAACAACGCGGGCATCCTGCGGGACCGGATGGTCTTCTCGATGTCGGAGGAGGAATGGGACTCGGTCATCCGGGTCCACCTCAAGGGCCACTTCAACACCACGCACTTCGCGGCGGCGCACTGGCGGGAGCGGTCCAAGGCGGCGGGCGGCCCCGTCTACGGGCGGATCGTCAACACCTCCTCCGAGGCCTTCCTCGGCGGTTCGGCCGGGCAGCCGAACTACGCGGCGGCCAAGGGCGGCATCGTGGGGCTGACGACCTCGACCGCCCTGGCCCTGGCCAAGTACGGGGTGACGGCCAACGCCATCTGCCCGCGCGCCCGCACCCGGATGACGCAGGACGTGTTCGCGGGCTTCCAGGAGCCGGAGGCGGGCAAACTGGACGTCCTCGCCCCCGAGCACGTCTCCCCGCTCGTCGGCTACCTCGCCTCACCGGCCTCGGCGAAGGCCAACGGGCAGCTCTTCGTGGTGCACGGCGGAATCGTGGTCGTGATGGAACGCCCGCGCGTGGCGGCGAAGTTCGACACGAGCAAGGAGGCCTTCTCCTTCGAGGAACTGGACGAACTGCTCACCGCGCACTACGAGACCCGCCCCGCCGGCGAGACCTTCGCGGCGAGCGAGGTCCTCGGCCTCAAGCACGACTGATCCGAGGATCAGCGCAGCGGGGCCTGCTGGAGTGGGATCGGACGGGCGGGCGGGGTCGGTGCGGGATCCAGGCGCACCGGCGGGGGCGGGGCGATCGGCCGGCTCAGGGTCACGATGCCGCAGGGGACCTCGGGGGTGGCGTACGGCAGGCGCAGGCGGCCCTCCGGGGTCCACAGGCCGGTGCCGCCGAGCCAGCCCGTGGGCCCGCCGAGCCGGAAGACGTGCCGGTCGGCCGGGCACCACAGGGCGATCCCGCCCTCCCCGGCCGGGCCCAGGCGCAGCGCGACCCCGCAGGTCTCCGGCATCAGGGCCAGGCCCGGCTGGACCGCGAACGGGGTCGCGTCCGCCAGCCGCAGGCACTCCGGGAAGCGGACCGGCCGGGCACTGCCCAACACCCCCCAGCCGAGCCGCGGTTCGCCCGGGGCGTCCGAGCGGATCAGCAGCAGCCCGCTGTCCGGGGCGGCGAGGACGAGCCGGTCGTCGCTGTCCTCGGCGATCTGGAGCAGCGCGGTGACCTCGCCGCCCCGGCCCAGGTCCACCGCGACGGCCTTGGTCCGGCCGTCCTGCGCGCGGTCCAGCGCCAGCAGCCGGCCCGTACGGTCCAGCCAGACGCCGCCGGAGCAGCGGCCCGGGATCCGGGCGACCCGCCGGGGACCGCCGGCGATCCCGGCCACCTGCCAGACCGTGCTCTCCTCGGGGCCCACCGCCAGGGCGAAGGCGCCGTGTCCGTCGGGGGACGGAGGCAGCAGGGAGATCCGTACGCCCTCCCGCGCTTCCACCGACCCCAGGTGCAGCTCCCCGGTGCTGGGGCCGGACGCGGCGCCGGTCGGGTACAGCAGCGCGAACGCGTGGCGCTCGGCCACCCGCCGGTGGATCAGCACCCGCCCGTCGGTCAGCGGCAGCACCTCGCTGTCCGCCTCCTCGGGCTGCGACAGCGGCAGCGGCACCGCGTACGGCTCGGGCCCGTCCAGGGTCCAGCGCTCCGGATAGCGCGCCTCCCCCTCCCCGGCCAGCCGCGCGGCGTACGCGCCGTCGGCGGAGATCGTGAACGGGGCCGCCGTCGTCGTCCCGATGGCACAGACAGTCATCTGCGGGTCACCTCCGGTGGCGAAGCTAGTTTTCGCACTCCGTGCCGAACAACATGACCTCTCACGCTTCACACGTACGGGTGGCCACGTGACCGTTCACCTGTGACGGAACACGCGATTGTGCTGCATTGTGCTGCCGCAGACCCGGGTCGCCCGCCGCCCGTCGGCCCTGGCCTCCCGCGGCCCATCGGCCGCGAGGCGGTCCTGGCGGGGCCGGTCCGCACGGGCGGTAGCCTTGGCCTGTGCCCCGTCTCTCTGAAGTCATCGCCGCGCTGGACACTCTCTGGCCCCCCTCGCGGGCCGAGCAGTGGGACGCGGTCGGCACGGTCTGCGGCGACCCCGACGCCGAGGTCACCCGGATCCTGTTCGCGGTCGACCCCGTCCAGGAGATCGCCGACGAGGCCCTCACCCTGGGCGCCGACCTGATCGTCACCCACCACCCCCTCTACCTGCGCGGCACCACCACCGTCGAGGCCGGCACCTTCAAGGGCCGCGTCGTGCACACGCTCATCAAGAACGACATCGCGCTGCACGTCGCCCACACCAACGCCGACACCGCCGACCCCGGGGTCTCCGACGCCCTGGCCGGGGCCCTCGACCTGCGCGTCACCGGCCCCCTCGTGCCCGACCCGACCGACCCCGCGGGCCGCCGCGGCCTCGGCCGGATCTGCGAGCTGGACCACCCCGAGACCCTGCGCGAGTTCGCCGCCCGCGCCGCCGCCCGGCTGCCGCACACCGCGCAGGGCATCCGCGCGGCCGGCGACCCGGACGCGCTGATCCACACCGTCGCCGTCAGCGGCGGCTCCGGCGACAGCCTCTTCGAGCAGGTCCGAGCCGCCGGGGTGGACGCCTTCCTCACCGCCGACCTGCGCCACCACCCGGCGTCCGAGGCCCGCGAGCAGAGCCCCCTCGCCCTCGTCGACGCCGCCCACTGGGCCACCGAGTGGCCCTGGTGCGAGCAGGCCGCCGCCCAGCTCGACGCGATCTCCGAGCGCCACGGCTGGGGTCTGCGTACCCACGTCTCGCGCACGGTCACCGACCCGTGGACGGCGCACGCGCCGTCCGTCACCTCCCCTTCTCTCCCTGGAGCCCCCAACTGAACGCCGAGCCCGCCGACCAGATCCGACTTCTCGACGTCCAGGCCCTGGACGTGCGGCTCTCCCAGCTCACCCACAAGCGCAAGTCGCTGCCCGAGCACGCCGAGGTCGACTCCCTGACCAGTGACCTCACCCAGCAGCGCGACCTGCTCGTCGCCGCTCAGACGCAGGCCAGCGACGCCGCCCGCGAGCAGACCAAGGCCGAGCAGGACGTCGACCAGGTGCGCCAGCGCGCGGCCCGCGACCAGAAGCGACTGGACACCGGCGTGGGCATCTCGGCCCGCGACGTGGCCAACCTCCAGAGCGAGGTCATCTCCCTCGCCAAGCGCCAGGGTGACCTGGAGGACGTGGTCCTGGAGGTCATGGAGCGCCTGGAGGCCGCGCAGGAGCGCGTCACCGGGATCACCGAGCGCGTCGCCGCCCTCGAATCCAAGCTGGCCGACGCCACCGCGCGCCGTGACGCCGCCACCGGTGAGATCGACACCGAGGTCGCCAAGATCGCCAAGGACCGCGAGATCATCGTCGCCTCCATGCCGGCCGACCTGATGGCGCTGTACGAGAAGATCCGCGTCAAGCAGGGCGGGGTCGGCGCCGCGCGCCTCTACCAGCGCCGCTGCGAGGGCTGCCGGCTGGAGCTCGACATGGCCGAGATCAACGAGATCAAGGCCGCCGCCCGCAACCAGGTCGTCCGGCACGACAGCTGCGGCCGCATCCTGGTCCGTACGGCGGACTCGGGCGTCTGATGCCGCGTTTCGTCGTGGAGGCCGACGGCGGATCCCGGGGCAACCCCGGGCCCGCCGGCTACGGCGCGGTGGTCCTCGACCCGGTGACGGGCGAGACCCTGGCCGAGCGCGCCGAGTACATCGGCGTCGCGACGAACAACGTCGCCGAGTACAAGGGCCTCATCGCGGGCCTGAAGGCGGCGCGCGAGCTGGCGCCGGACGCGATGGTCCGCGTCCGGATGGACTCCAAGCTCGTCGTGGAGCAGATGTCCGGCCGCTGGAAGATCAAGCACCCGGACATGAAGCCGCTCGCCGCCGAAGCCGCCACGATCCTCCCGCGCGCACAGGTGACGTACGAGTGGATCCCGCGCGAGCAGAACAAGCACGCGGACCGGCTGGCCAACGAGGCCATGGACGCGGGCAAGCGCGGCCGGCAGTGGGAACCGGCCAACTCCACGGCCTTTGCCCTGGCCGGACGTTCCGGTGACGATGTGGCCCTGGCCGGGCCTCCCGGGGACGCGGTGAAGGGGGCCGCGGCCGTACGGGCGGCCCTTGCCGCGGCCTCCGGCGGTGGTGCGGGGGCAGACGCGGCCGAGGCCGCGGCCTCCGGCGGTGGTACGAGGGACGGCGTGGCCGAGGCCGCGTCGGTCCGGGCGGCGACGCGCGCCGCCTCCGCCGCCGTACCGGCGGCCCCCGACACGCTGTTCGCGGAGCCGGACCTGGTCCCGGCGGCCGACCGCGGCACATCGGCTGACGCCGACACGGCCGGTCTGGCCGGTGCCCCCGGCGCCGGACCTCGGCGCGCGGCAGGGTCCGGCTCGGCCGGTGCCCCCGGCGCTGCCCCCGGCGCCGGTTCGGCAGGACAGGACATCCTGGCCGGTGCCCCGGCCGCCGCCCCCGTCGGGGGTACGGGCTGGGGCCCCGACATGGGGACGCCCGCCACCTTCGTGCTGCTGCGGCACGGCGAGACCGCCCTGACGCCGCAGAAGCGCTTCTCCGGCAGCGGTGGCTCCGATCCCGAGCTGTCCCCGGCCGGACGCCGCCAGGCCGCGGCCGTCGCCGAGGCACTGGCCGCGCGGGGGACCGTACAGGCCGTGGTCAGCTCCCCGTTGCTGCGCTGCCGCGAGACGGCCCACGCCGTCGCGGACCGCCTCGGGCTGCCGGTCACCGTCGAACAGGGCCTGCGCGAGACGGACTTCGGGGCCTGGGAGGGCCTGACCTTCGCCGAGGTACGGGAACGCTTCCCGGACGACCTCCAGGCGTGGCTGGACTCCCCGAAGGCGGCCCCCACGGGCGGCGGCGAGAGCTTCACCGCCGTCACCCGCCGGGTCTCGGCCGCCCGCGACCGGCTGCTCGCCGTGTACGCGGGCCGCACGGTGCTGGTCGTCACGCACGTGACCCCGGTCAAGACGCTGGTCCGGCTCGCGCTGGGCGCCCCACCGGAGTCGCTGTTCAAGATGGAGCTCTCCGCGGCCTCCCTGTCGGCGGTGGCCTACTACGCCGACGGCAACGCCTCGGTCCGCCTCCTGAACGACACCTCGCACCTGCGCTGACACGGACATACGGAAGGACCCCCGCCGGTGGGCGGGGGTCCTTCCGTCGTGTGTGACGGCAGACGAGCCGGCCTGTACGCCGGGTTCTGTCGCCCGGAGACCTCGCGGTCGCCGGGGAGACGGCCATCCATCTAGGACCGGCGTTGCCGCCGGTCTCGTGCGGTCTACCCGCGAACATCGGGCGGGCAGCCCTCGAGCGTTCGCGCAGACCCGTCCGGGGACGGATCCTCTTGACCTTGCTCCGGGTGGGGTTTACCTAGCCGCCTGAGTCACCCCAGGCGCTGGTGGTCTCTTACACCACCGTTTCACCCTTACCGAGGACCGAAGTCCCCGGCGGTCTGTTTTCTGTGGCACTGTCCCGCGGGTCACCCCGGGTGGGCGTTACCCACCACCCTGCCCTGTGGAGCCCGGACGTTCCTCGGCGGGATCCGAAGATCCCGACGCGGCCGCCCGGCCGACTCGTCTGTCGTGACGACCATGCTACCGGCTGTCCGAGGCGGCTTGGCCTTGACGCTTGACCTTGACGCAGCGGCAGGGTTTCTACTGAGGAGCATGCGCATCGGAGAGATCGCCGCCCTCGTCGGGGTCACCACCCGGGCGATCCGGCACTACCACCACATCGGGCTGCTCCCGGAACCGGAGCGGCGCCCCAACCGTTACCGGGCTTACACCGTACGCGACGCCGTCCTGCTGGCCCGCGTACGCCGGCTCACGGAGCTCGGGCTGAGCCTCGACGAGGTGCGCGACGTCCTCGCGGACGACGCCGGGCGCGAGCTGGCCGACGTACTCGAAGAGCTCGACGCCGACCTCGCCCGGCAGGAGGCCGAGCTGGCCGAGCGCAGGCGGCGGCTCGCCGCGCTGCTCGCGGCCGGGCCCGGGGACGGCGAGCCCGTCCCGCCCGCGCTCGCCGCGCTGCTGGCCCAGCCGCCGGCGACGCGTTCGCCCGCCGCCGCCAAGGACCGCGAGCACCTCACGCTGCTCGACGCGTCAGGGCGGGGCGGCGAGGAGATCTACGCCCTGCTCGGCCCGCTGGCCGCCGATCCCGCCGTGCTCGCGCTCTACGAGCGGCTGGACGAGCTGGCCGACGCCCCGGTCGACGACCCGCGGATCGCACCGCTCGCCGCCGCGCTGGTGGAGGCCGTGCCCGAGGAGGTCTTCGCCGCGATCCCGGCCGAGGGCGTGGTCGTGGCCGGGTTCAAGGAGGCGCTGCTCGCCGAGTACGCCCCCGCACAGGCGGAAGTCGTACGCAGGGTCATGGAGGCGTTCATGGAGAGGGGCCGGGGATGAGCGGGAACGGGGTACGGGCGGCGCGGAGGGTGGCCGCCGCCGTCATACCGGCCGAACTGCTGCTCGTGGTCTGCGTGGCGGCCGGGGTGCGCCCGCCCGGGTGGGCGTTGACCGCCGCCGAGGCGCTCGTCCTCGCGGTGCTCCTGCTGGAGGCCTGGGTACTGCGTTCCCTGTACGCCGCCCAGCTGGCCGGCGGGGCGCGGCCCGGGGAGGCCCTGGGCGCGGCCGTGCGGGCCGTGGTCCCCGTACAGGTGCGGCGGCTGCTGGCGCACGAGCTGCGCGCCACGGCCTCGCTCGGGTGGTGGGTGGTGCGCAGGAAGCACGGCGTGCGCCCCGGTGACCTGGCCGCCGGGTACACCGGGCCGCAGACGGCGATCATGTACGCGATGCTGTTCGTGTCGGTGATCGAGACGGTCGCGCTGGCCTACCTCATCCCCTGGCCGGCCGTGCACCGGGTGGTCCTGGTGCTCGACGTCTACGGGATCGCGCTGGTGCTGGCCCTGCACGCCGCCTGCGTGACCCGGCCGCACGTGGTGCGGCCCGACGGGTCGCTGCGGCTGCGCTACGGGGCCCTGTTCGACCTCACCGTGCCGCCGGACGCGGTGGCCTCGGTGCGGGTGGACCGCCGCTACCCGCAGGGTCGGCTGGTCACGGTGTCGCAGGAGGGCGTGCTCGACCTGATCGTGGGCAGCCAGACCTCCGTGACCGTGGAGCTGAACCGTCCGCTGTCCTTCCGCCGGCCGCTCGGCGCCCGCGCGCAGGCCCGCACGATCCGCTTCCACGCCGACGACCCCCGGGCACTGGTGACCGCACTGCGGCAACCCGCACCGTTCCTAGCCAGTGAGCATGAGTGAGTCCTGGACCCACTGGTACTTGCTGGGCGCATCCCGAACGGTTTTGGATGCACTGGGTCCCCGCGTTCTCGTCCCGCTCGGCGTCGGATCTCCGTGGAGCCGGTCCGTTGCGGGTGGGCGGTTTCCGTCACGCCTTCGGGTGCCCGGTGCGGCCTGGATGGTCCGATGCCCGTAGCGATCGCTCTGGTCGCTGCGGGGCGGTGCCGTCCGACGCCGGATCGGGTGCCCGAGGGCGCGTCGCCCGATCGCGATGCCTGCGGCATCGTGTCGGGAGATTCTGCGGCGTGGGGTGGCCAGAGGTTTCTGCCAGTTCTGGCCTCCCCACTGGGAGGTGTAGGCGGGATCGACCGCGACGATCGCCAGGCCGTGCTCGGCGGCCATGGACACGAGCCGGGCCTTGAGCTTGCCGGTCGGGATGCCGGAGATGAGCTGCCGGAACCGTTTCCTGCGGCCGTGTTTCTCGCGGGTCTTCTCGGCGGTGAAGTCGAGGTCTTCGATGGCGATGGCCTTGACGCCTGCTTGCCTGGCCCAGTGCAGCAACCGTGTGAGGGCGTGCCGGATCTGCGCGTCGCGGTGATCGGCGGTGCCGGACAGGTCGTAGAAGAACCGGTGCGGCTGGCCGATCGGGTTGCCGTGTGGGTCGAGCTGGTAGGCGGCGAAGTGGTCGGCGTTGGTGTCGACACCGACCATGCCGTTCGCGCGGGCCGCGGCGAGCGGGATGGTCTGGACCGTGGGGCGTTGCCAGGACGCGGTCAGGTACCAGCGCCCGCGCTGGGCGTCCAGGTGGATGCGGTAGGCGACGGCCCGGTTCGCTCCGATGCGGTCGGCCCATTCTTCGCCCCGGTGCGCGAACGCGATACGGGAGGTCAGGACGTACCGGCCGTGGCCGGTGTTCGCCAGGTGTGCGAGCGGGGCGGGCAGTTTGATCGACACCTCGCCGTCGGGCGTGACGCGGATCGTCTCGTTCCCGAGCCGCTTCCCCGACTCGCCGTCGGCGGCGATGAACCACCGCTCGGCTTCCCACTGGGCCCGCCACTGATCTTCGGCAAGCTGGGCTTGGGCCAGATTGTGTCGGGTGTTCGCGAGACGCTTCCCGCCCCGCACCACTCGCACCCGGCCGGCCCGCCAGTCGGCGACTGCGGCAGCATGGCGGGTCTCCAGTGCCGCCAGACGCCGGGATTTGTGGAACCACTCGCTCTTCGAGCGGTAGCCGCCCGCAGCCCGCTTCGAACCCTTCTCCCCGATGGGGAGGGACAGGCGGTGCCGCAGTGTGCGGATGCCGGCGTCCAGGTTCTTGATGTGCGCGAGCTGACCGCGCCGGGCGAGCGCCCACTGATCGTGCGTGGCCTTGGTGATCGCCCCGGCGATCCGCGACGACGACTCCCTTGTCAGCTCCCGCTTGCGCGCCGCCCACGTGGTGGTGCTGTGATCGTGAGCGTCCGCACACCGCTGCTTGAGATCGCGGGACGCGAGCGTGCCCTGATGCCCGCCGACAGCGCGGAGGACCTTCTCGTCCTCACCACTCAAATGCTTGAGGCGGTCGCGTACCGCCACGCCGGACGGGCCGAGCACCACAAACGGAGGGGCGATCGAGCGCAGCTTCTTCGGCTCAGCCATCGCCGGCCGCCACCTTCAGGGCTCTTTGCGCCCGGTCCTGCGCGGAGTGGCGTCCGTACAAGCGGGCACAGAACATTTCCGGTGCGGTATTGGCGTCCACGTGCACAAGAATCGTGCGCGGCCCCACCCGCTCAGCCAGGACCGGCAAATTACCCTCGCGGAACCGGGGATACGCGGTCTGCGGATGCAGACCCTGCGCCTTCGCCCACTCCTTGAGGTTCATACGCCCGACCGTAACAACACTCATAAAAACGCACGATCACTCACAAGAGTGAGCAGACCGGCAACCCGCACCCCCGTGACGGGCTGCCGCACTGCGTGGGGACTCTCCGGGGGGACGAGGAGTCGTACGCCCGAGCGTGACAAGCGGGACCGGCCCTGTCTTGTCAAAAACGGCGATCGCGTGCACCGGCGGGGGAGTCGGACGGGCGGGGGGCCGCTTCCGGCGGCAGCAGCACGCTGGTGATCCGCCCCGGCATCCGGTCCAGGACCGAGCCCGGCGGCAGACCGCCGCGCAGGAACGCGATGCGGGTGGGCGGCAGTCCGGTCATGGCCTTCACGTCCCGGCTGAAATGGGCCTGGTCGTGGAAGCCGCACGCGGCCGCGACGTGGGCGGGCGCCACACCGGCCGCGAGCAGGCGCAGCGCGTGCTGGAGCCGGAAGATCCGGGCGACGGCCTTGGGCGGCAGTCCGACCTGCTCGCGGAACCGGGACCGCAGGTGGCGGCTGCTCCAGCCGGTCTCGGCGGTCGCCCGGACCAGCGAGCCGGAGCCGCTGTCGGCCCACAGCCGGGCCAGTGCCCCGCGTACCTCGGGCGTGACGTCGGGGCCCCGGCGGTCCAGGCGGGCGGCGAAGACGGAGTCGAGCAGGTCGAAGCGCTCCGGCCAGCCGCCGAGGTCCTGGAGCCGCTCGGCGAGGTGGCGCCCGCCGGGTCCGAGCACCTCGGTGAGGTCGAGGTCCACCAGCGTCTCCTCGAAGTGGACCATGGGGATGCCGAACAGCCGGTAGGCGCCGAGCGGGCTCATGTTCACTTCCAGGCCGTGCACCTCGCCCGCGTGCACCCCGATCGCGGGGACCGTGCGCGGACCGGCGATCAGGGCCCGGGAGGCGGCGGCCGGGCGCAGCCGGGCGGTGGCCGGATCGCCGCTGCGGATCACCCACAGTCCCTCGCTGAAGGTGAAGACGAGGGTGACGAAGCCGGTGGGCAGCTCCAGCCGGCGCCGGGGCGCGGTGAACCGGGTCTGGAATCCGGTGTAGTTGACGATGTGTGGGCGCAGGGCGGGAGCCGGTCGTCGTCGGTTGCCGGCAGCCGGAGCGGACAGGGCGGTCGGGGGCGCGGCGGCGGGTCGCGTGGACATGTCGACGGAACCCACCGCGGGGCCCTCCCCTGGCCGGTGCGCGGCCGGTCCTGCCGCACGGTGCGCAGATGATGCCAGGCACCGGGGCGCGAGGGCCATAGCCGTACGCGGGGCGGCCCTTACGCCACCGCGAACAGCACCTTCGCCGTGCCCGGGTCCGCCTGCGTCAGCCGGACCCGGATCCGGTCGCCCAGCGGCAGCCGCACCGAGGGCGACTCGACGCGTCCGACCACCGCCGGGGCCTCCAGGTGGACTGTGCCCACCAGCGGCTCCCGCTCCCTGACGTCGATCACCGTCGCCTCGAAGACCTCGCCGACGCGGTCCTTGAGCACGGCCGCCTCGACGAGGTCGACGCACTCGCGCTCCGCCGTGTTGGCCAGCCGGGTGCCGTCCGCCATCTCCCGCGGCAGCGCCTCCAGCGCCCGGGCCGCCCACCCCGGGGGCTCGGCGCCGGCCACCGCCGCCACGCACAGCTCGCCGGTGTAGCGGTCGACCAGGCGGCGCAGCGGCGCGGTGCAGTGCGCGTACGGGGCCGCCACCGCCGAGTGCAGGGCCGGGTCCGGGGTCCGGCCTCCGGTGAAGACGGTGTACCCGGCGCCGCGCAGCAGGGTCGTGCACTCCTGGAGGAAGGCGGCGTGCGCGGGCAGGTGCGGGTCCAGGGAGCGCACGAGCCGGGCGTACGGGACGTGGTGCGGCCAGTCGATCCGCAGGGCCTTCGCCGCCCGCCGCAGCCGGCCGACCGCGCCGTCGGGGGCGGCGGGCAGGGTGCGCAGGATGCCGGCTCCGGCGGCGAGCATCAGGTCGGCGGCCGCCATGCCGGTGAGCAGGGAGATCTGGGCGTTCCAGCCGTCCGCCGGGAGCGGGGCCCGGTAGGCGAGGCTGTACGAGCCGTCGTGCGCGATGATCTCCTGCTCGGGGACGTTGAGGGAGACGCCGCCGCGCTCGACCTCCAGGGCCTCGCGCAGGATCCCGATGTCCTTCAGCAGGGCCAGGGGCGGCTCGGCGGTGCCGGTGTCGACGGCCTTCTGCACGCCCTCGTAGTCGAGCCGGGCGCGGCTGCGGACCAGGGCGCGGCGTACCTCGGTGGTCTCCAGCCGGCCGTCGGAGTCCAGGTCGAGCCGCCACAGGAGCGCCGGGCGGGTCTGGTCCGGCAGCAGGCTGGCCGCGCCCTCCGAGAGCACGGGCGGGTGGAGCGGGATCCTGCCGTCGGGGAAGTACAGGGTGGTGACACGGCGGTGGGCCTCGGCGTCGAGGGCGCCGCCGGGGGTGACGAAGGCGGCGACGTCGGCGATGGCGTAGTGGACGCGGTAGCCGCCGGCGGAGCGTTTCGCCAGGTGCATGGCCTGATCGAGGTCGACGGAGCCCGGGGGGTCGATGGTGAAGAAGGGGATCTCGGTCGCGTCGTAGGACGGCAGCCGGGGAGCGGCGGCGGCCCGCTCGGCCTCGGCGAGGACCGCTGCGGGGAAGGCCCGGGGCACGCCCAGTCGCGTCCGCAGTTCACGCAGCGCGGCCCGCAGGGCAGCCCCGTCTGCGCCGGTCATGTGCATCTGGCGGCGTGGCATGGGACGAGCGTAGGTCGGCCGGGGCCGGGGGGCACGGCGAGGCGTCTACTCTGGCTCGGGGGCCGCACCCCCTGCGCCGCGCGTCGTATGTGACGTTGTACTGAAGGAGAACCACCGTGCTCGTGCTGCTGCCGCCCTCCGAGGGAAAGGCCGCCGGCGGCTCCGGCGCACCGCTGAAGCCGGAGTCGCTGTCGCTGCCGGGACTGGCCGGGGCGCGCGCCGCCGTGCTGGAGGAACTGGTCGAGCTGTGCGTGGGGGACGAGCTCAAGGCCCGTGAGGTGCTGGGGCTCAGCGAAGGGCTGCGGGGCGAGGTCGCGAAGAACGCCGATCTGCGGTCGGCGGTGGCCCGGCCGGCGGGCGAGATCTACACCGGTGTCCTCTACGACGCCCTTGACCTGGCCGGTCTCCCGGCCCCTGCCCGCGCCGCGGCGGAACGCTCGCTCCTGGTCTTCTCCGGGCTGTGGGGCGCGGTCCGGGTGACGGACCGCATCCCCTCGTACCGGTGCTCGATGGGGGTCAAGCTGCCGGGGCTCGGCGCGCTGGGCGCGTACTGGCGGACGCCGATGGCCGAGGTGCTGCCCGAGGCGGCGGGGGACGGGCTGGTGCTGGACCTGCGCTCGTCGGCGTACGCCGCCGCGTGGAAGCCGAAGGGGGAGGTGGCGGGGCGTACGGCCACGGTGCGGGTGCTGCACGCGCAGCTGGTGGACGGCGTCGAGAAGCGGTCGGTGGTGAGTCACTTCAACAAGGCCACCAAGGGTCGCCTCGTACGGGACCTGCTGCTGGCCGGGGCCGCCCCGCAATCCCCGTCGGCCCTGATCACGGCGCTCCGCGACCTCGGCTACACCGTCGAGGCCGAGCCCCCCACGAAGCCGGGCAAGCCGTGGCCCCTGGATGTGGTGGTCACCCAGATCCACTGACCCCCGGGCGCTGCCCGGGCCCCGCGCCTCGGCCACCGGGGGTTGTTCAGGGGCCGCAGGCCCCTGAACCCCCGTGAAGAGCGGGCCAGGCTATCGGCCCAGGGGCCAGGCCACCTTCGACGGGTTCGGGGTGGCGTCGCCCGCGTACTGGGCGGCGCAGGCGTCGGTCAGGGTTTCCAGGAGGGTCAGGGGGTCCGGGAGGGGGTGGCGCATGTCGCGCAGCCAGCTCACCGTGAAGTCGCCCGGCAGGGCCGCCGGGGGGAGCGGGACGTAGCTGCCGCGGCAGTGCCAGCGCAGGCCGGGGTGCTCGTCCATCGTCTCGGGGTGGCAGTCCAGTTCACAGGGCCACCACTCGTCCTCGTCCTCCGGCGTACCGCGGGTCGCGGTGAAGAAGAGCATCCGGGCCTGGTCGCCCGTGCCGCCGGACTCGGCGACGGGGCCGACGTCGATCCCGGCCTCCAGCAGCCGCGCGAGGGCGGCGGTGCCGGCTTCGAGCGGGACGTCGAGCACGTCGTGGACCATGCCGGTCGCGGTGATGAAGTTGGCCTGCGGCTGGTCGCGCGCCCAGCGTTCGATCTGGCCGCGGTCGGTGGTCGCCTGGGTCTGCCAGGCGAAGGAGACGGGGTGCCGCGCGGGCGTCGGACAGCCGACGCGGTCGCACGAACATCGGTAGCCGACGGGATGGGCGGCGGGGGCGATCGGGAGGCCGGCGGCGGCGACGGCCAGGAGAAGGGCCTCGCGTTCCCTGCCGGGGTCCTCGGGAGCGGGTTTCGCGCGACGGCGCAGCCACTGGGAAATCCTGCTCTGCTCACCGCGTTTGACGCGGCCGGACTCGGACCCCATCTATCCCCTCACCTCACCGTTGCCCCCGGCGGACCTTCACATGGTCCCACCATCCTGGGCCCCGGGTGACCGCACCCCGGAACCGGGGTACGTACATAACTCCAGAAACCGGCCATACGTTCCCGGCTACCGGTCGGCGGCCTCTCCCACCCCGCCCAGCACCGCGTCCACCAGCGCGTCCGTGTACGCGTGCGTCAGCGGCGCGGTGCGCAGCAGCCAGCGGTACGTCAGAGGGCCGAGCAGCATCTCCACCGTCAGCCGCAGATCGGTGTCCGGCGCGAGCTGCCCGGCGTCCCGGGCCGACCTCAACCGGGCCTCGTACAGGGCGAGCTGGGGTTCCAGCAGCTGCTCGGTGAAGCGCGCCCCGAGTTCCGGGTCGGTCGCCCCGGCGGCGGTCAGGGCGCGCGCGGGGGCCTCGTACTTCTCGTCGTTGAACTCGTCCACCGTGGCCCGCAGGACGTACTTGAGGTCGGCCGCCAGGTCTCCGGTGTCGGGGAAGCCGGACCAGTCGGACTCCGCCTCGGCGTCCCCTGCCAGCGCGAGCGAGGCGTCGAGGAGGACGGCGGCCTTCGACGGCCACCAGCGGTAGATGGTCTGCTTGCCGACCCCCGCGCGGGCGGCGATGGCCTCGACGGTCAGCTTGTTGTAGCCGACCTCGCCGACCAGCGCGAGCGCGGCGTCGAGGATGGCGCGCCGGGAGCGGTCACTGCGGCGGGTGGCGTCGGGCGGCTTGTTCGCCGGGCTCGCCGGGCTCGTCGGGCTCATCCGGCCAACGTATCAAGGCGGTGCGGGACGTCTCGTCTTCCGGCGGCCGCGTAAACCACCCAATCAGTTCACTGCGCCGTCCCCCCTTGAGGAGAGACGATTCTCTCCGCACGTACCGCACCGTGAGTCCGTAGTCGTGAGGAGCCTTCTTTGCGCAGAGACGCCACACCCCGGCGCTACCTGATGTGCCCACCCGCACACTTCAAGGTCACGTACTCCATCAATCCGTGGATGGACCCCACGAAACCGGTGGACCTGCCCCTCGCACTCGCCCAGTGGGAAGACCTGAGGGACCGCTACCGCGCCCTCGGCCACACCGTCGAGACCCTCGTGCCCGATCCCGCCCTGCCCGACATGGTCTACGCCGCCAACGGAGCCCTGGTCATCGACGGCCGGGTGCTCGGCGCCCGGTTCGCCTACCCCGAACGCGCCGCCGAGGCGGAGATCCACCTCGACTGGTTCCGGGCCCACGGCTTCCGGGACGTCCACGAGCCGTCGCACATCAACGAGGGCGAGGGCGACTTCGCCGTCACCGCCACCTACATCCTGGCCGGCCGGGGCTTCCGCTCCAGCCCGCTGTCGCACGACGAGGCCCAGGAGTTCTTCGGCCGCCCGGTCATCGGTCTCGACCTGGTGGATCCGCGCTACTACCACCTGGACACCGCGCTGTGCGTGCTGGACGCCGACGGCGACGAGATCATGTACCACCCGCAGGCCTTCTCCTCGGGCAGTCAGGCCGTCCTGCGCCGGCTCTTCCCGGACGCGCTGACCGTGGACGCGCAGGACGCGGCGGCCTTCGGGCTGAACTCGGTCTCGGACGGGCGGCACGTGCTGCTGCCGCAGGCGGCGGCCGGACTGCTGGCGCCGCTGCGCGAGCGCGGGTTCGAGCCGGTGCCGATGGACCTGGGTGAGCTGCTCAAGGGCGGCGGAAGCGTCAAGTGCTGCACGCAGGAGCTGCGGCCGGGCACCCCCTAAAGGGTCCGCCTAAAGGGTCCGCGGCGGCCACTGCCGGCCCCAGTCGGCGTCCCGGGCCGCCTTGTAGAGGTCGCCGTGGCGCTTCGTCACGGTGGCCCGCGTCAGTCCCTCCTCCTGCGGACCGCACAGCTCCAGCAGGACGAGCCCCTTCCGGATCTGCGGCTTCCGCGTGATCCGGGAGGGGACCGGGGTCACCGGGAAGCGGGTCGCGGCGACGTAGCTGAACTTCTCGTCCTCGTACGCCAGCGACCCGCCCTTGACCTGCCGGTGCAAGGAGGAGCGGCTGACCCGGGCCGAGAAGTGACACCAGTCCTGCCCGACCTCGATCGGGCAGGCACCGTCGTGCGGGCAGGGCGCGGCTACCTTCAGCCCGGCCCCGATCAGCTGCTCGCGGGCCTCGCGGATGCGCAGGTAGCCCTCCGGGGTGCCCGGCTCGATCAGGACGACGGCCTGCCCGGCGCGGGCCGCCTCGGCGACGACCGCCTGCCTGGCCTGCGCCGTCAGCTCGCCCAGTACGTACGAGACGGTCACCAGGTCGGCCGCGGGCAGGCTGATCCCGGTCCCGATGACGGCCTTGCGCCATCCCGCCGCGCGCAGCACCGGCGAGGTGGAGCGCGCCGCCAGCTCCTTGCCGAGGGCGAGGGCCGGCTCCGCCCAGTCCAGCACCGTCGTCTCGCGCGGCCCGTCCCAGGTGGCGTCCACCGCCCAGGTGGCGGCTCCCGTGCCACCGCCGACGTCCACGTGCGAGCCCGGGGTCCAGTCCGGCGCCGCCTCGGCCAGCCCGTCCAGGGCGGACCGTACGGCCTCGAAGGTGGCCGGCATCCGGTACGCCGCGTACGCCGCGACGTCGGAGCGGTCACGCAGCACGGGCGCGTCCGTCGGGATCGTGCCCCGGTAGTTGGCGATGAGCCGCTCGACGGCGGCCGAGGCCTGCTTCGGCGGCAGCCCGTCGAGCAGCCCGCCCAGCGCGGACCGAAGGGTCTCGGCGGTGGTGGGGGAGGAGGCGGGGGCGGAGGCGTTCACCAGGGAAGTTTACGGCGCTACGGGCACCGCGGGCTCCGGGCTGCGCCACGGACGGCACATCCCGACGAAGCAGCCCACCGACAGCAGCGAGCACACCACCTGGACCACGGCCATCGGCACCGCCGTGTCCTCGCCCGCGATCCCGACCAGCGGCGAGGCGACCGCGCCGACCAGGAAGGAGGAGGTGCCGAGCAGCGCGGACGCCGAACCGGCGGCGTGCGGGGTGCGCATCAGCGCCTGCGCGTTGGTGTTCGGCAGCACCAGCCCCATCGCCGACATCACCACGAACAGGGCGGAGGCGATCGGGATCAGCCCGACCTCCCCGAACACCCCGGTGGACATCAGCAGCAGGGCCACGGAGGCGACGGTCATGATCCCGAGACCGGCGGCCAGCGCCTTGTCCAGGCTGACCCGGCCGACCAGCAGCTTGCCGTTGATCTGGCCGACGACGATGAGGCCGACGGCGTTCACGCCGAACAGCAGGCTGAAGGCCTGCGGGGAGGCCCCGTAGATCTCCTGCACCACGAAGGGCGAGGCGGAGATGTAGGAGAAGAGCACCGCGAAGGCGAAGCCGCCCGTCAGGGTGTACCCGGTGAAGATCCGGTCGCCGAGCAGGCCGCGCATGGTCCGCAGGGCGGCGCCCACCCCGCCGGTCTGGCGCCGCTCGGGCGCCAGCGTCTCGCCGAGGCCGCGCCAGACGACCACGGTGAGCGCGATGCCGACGGCGGTGAGGACGACGAAGACCCCGCGCCAGTCCGCGAAGCGCAGCACCTGGCCGCCGATGAGCGGCGCGATGATCGGGGCGGCCCCGGATATGAGCATCAGGGTGGAGAAGAACCGGGCCATCTCGACCCCGTCGTACAGGTCGCGTACGACGGCCCGCGCGATGACGATCGCGGCCGCTCCGGCCAGGCCCTGGAGCAGCCGGAAGCCGATCAGCAGCTCGGCGGTCGGGGCGAGGGCGCAGATCGCGGTGGCGAGGACGTAGACGACCATGCCGATCAGCAGGGGTCGGCGGCGGCCCCACTTGTCGCTCATCGGGCCGATGACGAGCTGGCCCAGCGCCATGCCGGCGAGGCAGGAGGTGAGGGTCAGCTGGACGGTCGCGGCGGGGCTGTGCAGGGCGTCGGTGACCTCCGGCAGCGCCGGCAGGTACATGTCCATGGACAGCGGGGGCAGGGCGGTGAGCCCGCCGAGTATGAAAGTGACGAGGAGGCCGGTGCGGCGCGCCGCCTTCAGGGGTGCGTCGGATGCCGTGGGCGGGGCTGCTGCGGTGGAGGGGGGCGGCTGGGGGGACGACTCCTGCGAGGGGGCCGCGGAGGGGCCTCTCTCCGGCATGCGGAACTCCAGTCATTCGATCTGCTTCGAGCACCCCTGACCGACCCATGCTCTCAGCTGTCGGAACGTCCGGAAACGGACGCCCGGTGTGACGTAATCTCCGGCCCCATGAACGCACCTCGGAAGAAGATCGCTGTGGTGACCGGGGCCGGCTCCGGCATCGGCCGCTCCGTCGCCCTGGCCCTGGCCGGGGCCGGCTGGTCCGTGGCCGTGGCCGGCCGGCGGCCGAAGCCGCTGGAGGAGACGGTCGAGGCGGCCGGGCCCGGCGCGGACGTCATGCCCGTACGGGCGGACGTGAGCGACCCGGACGACGTGGCCGCGCTGTTCGAGGCCGTACGGGAGCGCCACGGGCGGCTCGACCTGCTCTTCAACAACGCCGGCACCTTCGGCCCGGGCGGGGTCCCGCTGGAGGACATCAGCTACGAGGACTGGCGCGCCGTCGTCGACGTCAACCTGACCGGGGCCTTCCTGTGCGCGCAGGCGGCCTTCCGGCAGATGAAGGCCCAGGACCCCCAGGGGGGCCGGATCATCAACAACGGCTCCATCTCCGCCCACGTCCCGCGCCCGCACTCCATCGCCTACACCGCGACCAAGCATGCGATGACCGGCCTGACGAAGTCACTGTCGCTGGACGGGCGGCCGTACCGCATCGCGTGCGGGCAGATCGACATCGGCAACGCGGCGACCGAGATGACCGAGCGCATGCGGACCGGCATCCTCCAGGCGAACGGGCAGCTGGCGGTCGAGCCCGTGATGGACGCCGCCGACGTGGCCCGCACGGTGCTGCACATGGCGGAGCTGCCGCTGGAGGCGAACGTTCAGTTCGCGACGGTGATGGCCACCGCGATGCCGTACATCGGGCGCGGCTGAAGGCAGCGGGCGGACCCGCGGAGAAGGCCGTTGCCAGGACGCCGGGGTCCAGCCGATCATGACGCCATGACCGATACCGAAGTACTGCGCTACACGGCCTTCTCCGACGACCCGGAGGGCGGCAACCCCGCCGGGGTCGTGCTCGACGCGGCCGGGCTGGACGAAGCCGCCATGCTGGAGATCGCCGCCGGGCTCGGCTACAGCGAGACCGCCTTCCTCACCGCCCCGCCCGAGGGCCTGGGCGGGGAGCCCGGCCGCGCCTTCACCGTCCGCTACTTCAGCCCCAAGGCGGAGGTGCCGTTCTGCGGACACGCCACCGTGGCCACCGCCGTGGCCCTGGGAGAGCGGATCGGCACGGGCGAACTCGTCTTCGCCACCCAGGCGGGGACCGTTCCGGTGTCCGTGACCTCCGAGGACGGGCAGCTGCGGGCCACCCTGACCAGCGTCGCCCCCCACGTCGAGGACATCGCCGAGGCCGACCTCGCCGAGGCGCTGGCCGCGCTGGACTGGCCGGCGGCCGACCTCGACCCGGCGTTCCCGCCGAAGATCGCCTACGCCGGAGCCCGCCACCTGGTGCTCGGCGCCGCCACCCGCGCCCGGCTCGCGGACCTGGCGTACGACTTCGCCCGGCTGGAGGCACTGATGCGCCGCCTGGACCTCACCACGGTCCAGCTGGTGCACCGCGCGGGCCCGGCCCGGTTCCACGTACGCGACCCGTTCCCGGTCGGCGGCGTCGTCGAGGACCCCGCCACCGGAGCCGCCGCGGCCGCCTTCGGGGCGTACGCCCGCGAGCTGGGCCTGGTCCCGGAGCAGGCCGTGCTCACCCTCCACCAGGGCGAGGACATGGGCCGCCCCGGAGTCCTGACGGTGGAACTGCGGGCCGGTGACCCCCGGGTGCGGGTGGGCGGTGTGGCCGTACGGATCCCCTGACGCGCGTGGTGACGTACGAGGCCGCCGCTCTTCCGGAGGAGCTCGCGGCGCAGGTGGCGGCCCTGGAGGCGGCGGCCTGGCCGGGCTGCGCACCGGGCCACGACCCGCGACTGGCCCCGCGCGTGATGCTGTTGGTGGACGGGGAGGGGGACGGGGCCGGCACGGTGGCCGCCGCGCTGACGCTGCTGCACAAGCCGGTCCCGCTCGCGGGGCGGACGTACCGCGCGGCCGGGCTCAGCGGTGTCGTGACCCGGCCGGAGCTGCGCGGGCGCGGGTTCGGCGCCCGCCTGGTGGCCGCCGCGTACGCCGCGCTGGCCGCCGATCCGGCGGTGGACCTGGCGCTGTTCAGCTGCGACCGGCCGCTGGCGGCGTTCTACGAGGCGGCCGGCTTCGCGTGCCTGCCCGGCACCGTCCTGGTCGGAGGCACCCCGGACGAGCCGCTGGCCACCGACGCCCCGGGCTTCGACAAGGCGGTCCTGGCGGCGTTCTTCACCCCGGACCCGGCCGCCGACCGGACCGCTCTGACCGGGGTCCGCGTCCCCCTGTACCCGGGGCTCGTGGACCGGCTCTGGTAGCGCCCGGCGCCCTTCCAAAACACTGCCGGGGTGGGTCAGGCGCGTACCGGAATCACCAGCGGCGCCCCGGTGCGCGGATGCGCGAGCACCTCCACCGGCTGCCGGTAGACCCGGGTCAGCAGCGCGTCCTCGAACACCTCGGACGGCGGACCGGCCGCCGCGACGCGCCCGTCGTGCAGTACGGCGGCCCGGTCGGCGTACGCCGCCGCCAGCCCCAGGTCGTGCAGCACGACGACCACCGCGTCCCCGGCCGCGGCCCGCTCCCGGCAGATCCGCAGCACCAGCTCCTGGTGGCGCAGGTCCAGCGCCGCCGTGGGTTCGTCGAGCAGCAGCAGCGGGGCCCGCTGGGCCAGTACGCGGGCCAGCGCGACCCGGGCCCGTTCGCCGCCCGACAGTGCCGAGAAGGGCCGCCCGGCGAAACCGGTGACCTCCGTGGCCGCCATGGCGGCGGTCACGGCCTCCTCGTCCGCGTCGGCGAGCGGCGTGCCCGCCCAGGGGGCGCGGCCCATCCGTACGACGTCCGCCACCGGGAAGGGGAAGGACAGCGCGGCCGACTGGGGCAGCACCGAGCGGCGCAGGGCCAGTTCGGGGGCCGACCAGTCGCCCACCGGGCGCCCGTCGATCCGTACGGCCCCGGAGGCGGCCGGCAGATCGGCGGCGAGCGCGGCGAGCAGGGTGGACTTCCCCGCGCCGTTCGGGCCGACCAGGGCCAGCACTTCGCCCGCGCGGGCGGTCAGGTCGATCCCGGCGAGCACCTCGCGCTCCCCGAGCCGTACGTGCAGGCCCTCGGCCTCGGCGAACGCGGAACCCGGGAGCGGGCGGGCCGGCACCGTCCGCCGGTGCCGGGCGAACAGGCCCGTCAGGCCGGGCAGCTTGCGGGTCACGCCCAGCCTCCTTGCTTGCGGCGGGTGCGGCGCAGCAGCCAGAAGAAGAACGGGCTGCCGATCAGGGCGGTCAGCACGCCGAGCGGCAGCTCGGCGGGCTGGGCGATCGTCCGGGCGGCCAGATCGCCCGCGACGAGCACGACGGCTCCGGCGAGGGCGCTGCCGGGGACCAGGAACCGGTGACCGGGGCCGTTCGCCATCCGCAGCAGGTGCGGGACGAGCAGACCGACGAACGTGATGACACCGGCCACGGCGACGGCGGCGGCCGTCAGCAGCGCCACCACCAGGATCAGGGCGAGCCGCAGCCGCTCGACGTCGATGCCGAGGTGGCGGGCCGGGCGCTCGCCCAGCGCGAGGAGGTCGAGCTTGCGCGCGTAGAAGGGGGCGACGAGCAGACCCGCGAGAGCGCAGGGCAGCACGGCGAGCACCTTGGGCCAGGTCGCCTGGGCGAGGGAGCCGAGCTGCCAGAAGGTGATCTGGTTGACCTGGCCGCTGTCCGCGAAGAAGACGAACAGCCCGATCAGGGCGCCCGCGAAGGCGTTGACGGCGATGCCGGTGAGGATGAGGGTGACGACCTCGGTCCGGCCGCCGTTGCGGGAGAGCAGGTAGACGGCGGCGACGGTGATCAGGCCCGCGACGAAGGCGCAGGCGGTGATGGTCCAGTTGCCGAAGAAGCTGAGGCCGAGTCCGATGGCGGCGACCGCGCCGACGGCGGCGCCCGCCGAGATGCCGATGACGCCGGGCTCGGCGAGGGGGTTGCCGAAGACGCCCTGCATCAGCGCGCCCGCGCAGCCGAGGGCGGCGCCGACGAGCAGCGCGAGCACGACGCGGGGCAGCCGTACGTTCCACAGCACGCTCTCCCCGACCCGGTCGAGCGGCGCCCCGCCGAGGCCCAGCCGGTACTGGACGGAGGCGAGTACGTCCCCGGTGGGGATCCGGTACGCGCCGACCCCGGCGGAGACCAGGGCCAGGAGCAGCAGGGCGCAGACGAGCACGCCGGTCAGCAGGAGCGCCCTGCGGTGCGGCGCCGCTGCTGGGGTTCCGCCCCGGGCCCCGCGCCTCGAATCCCCCCGGACTCCGTCCGGGGTCCCCTGGTGGGGCTGATCTTCAGCACCGGCCGGCCCGGCCACCGGCGGGGGATCGTACGGGAGCGTCACCTCACGCACCCTTGCCGTAGAGCTGGCTCACCAGCGAGGTGAGCACCTGATCGGTGCGGGGACCGTAGTTGAGCAGGACGCCGTCGTCGATGGAGACGACCCGGCGGTCCATGCCCGCCGGGGTCTGGGCGACGCCCGGGACCTTGACCAGGCCGTCGACGCCGCCCACCGATTCCAGGCCCTTCGTCATGACCAGGATCGCGTCCGGCGCGGCGGCGGCCAGCGCCTCGCTGGTGATCGGCGTGAAGTCCTTGCCGAGCCCGGACTCCTTGCCCGTGTCGACGGCGCCCGCCGCCTCCAGGAGCGAGGCCGCGCCCGAGTCGGAGCCGCCCAGCAGATAGACGGAGGCGGTGCCGCGCAGGTACAGGAAGGCCACCCGGGGCTTCTTCCCCGCAGCGACGGCCGGAATGTCCTTGCGGACGGCGGCGATCCGGTCGGCGGTGCGCTGATTGAGCTGCGCCCCGGCCTCCTTGACGCCCAGGGCGGCGGCCACCGCGTCGATGCGCTTCGGGACGTCGTCCAGTGCCTTGGCGGGGGCGACGACCAGCACGGGGATGCCGGCGTCGCGGATCTGCTGAATCGCTTCTCCGGGGCCGGTGGTGGTCTCGGCCAGCACCAGCGTCGGGCGCAGCGAGAGCACGCTCTCGGCGGAGACGTCGTGTCCACGTGTCACCACCGGCAGCGCGGAGGCCTGTTCGAAGGTGGCGGTGATGTCCCGGGCGACGACCCGCTTGCCGAGGCCGAGGGTCTGGACGATCTCGTTGAGGCTGCCGGTCAGCGGGATGACCCGGTCCGCGGAGGTGATGGTGACCTGGGTGCCGTCGGCCGAGGGCACGGTCACCGGCAGCGCGGGAAGCGGCGCGGTGGACAGCGGCTCCACCCGGTCGGGTACGGCGGCGGGGGCGGCCGCGGCGGAGCCCGCCGGGCCCGCCGAGGGGGCGCAGCCGGTCACCGCCAGGGCCAGTGCCGCCACGGCAACGGCGAGACGGGGAAAGCGATATGACGCGGCGGGCGTAGGCACGAAGGCACCGTCCTGATCGTCCGGCTGGGGAGTTGTGAGGTTCTGCCGACGGCGGGGTTCCCCCCTCGACCGGGATAGCTTAGGTTAGCCTAACCTCGCTTGCCAGACCCTGGAGGGACATTCATGTCCACACGTCCCACCCGCACGTTCGCGGTCGCCCTGCTGGCGGCCCTGCTGAGTGTCCAAGGCTGGGCGCTGCTCGGGGCCACCGCCGCTCAGGCGGCGAGCCGCACCGTGCAGGGCGGCCGGCTGGACTGGGGCATCAAATCGTCCTTCCAGAGTTATGTCACAGGTCCTGTGGCAAAAGGCAGTTTCAAGCTGAAGAACGGAGCCGCCACCGCCGGTGGCAGTCTGTTCCGCTTCCACTCCGCGACCGGCTCCTACGACCCCGACACCGGTGAGTTCAGCGCCTCCTACTCCGGCGGCGTGACCTTCCAGGGCCACCAGAAGGCCGACGGCGCGTACGAGCTGGACATGAGCGTCAGCCGCCCGACCGTCAAGGTCTCCGGCGGCAGCGGCACCCTCTACCTCGACGTGTCCAGCAAGGCCAAGGACACCGGCGCGGTCACCACCCAGACCCAGGTGCCCTTCGCCACGCTCGGCGTCGGCGGGATCAACATGAAGGGCGGCGGCAGCCCGCTGACCCTCACCAACATCCCGGCCACCCTCACGGCGCAGGGCGCCCAGGCCTTCGCCGGCTACTACGCGGCCGGCGCGCAACTCGACCCCCTCTCGCTCTCCGCCGACGTCAAGGCCCCGGCCGCCGGGCAGTCCACGCGGCCGGAGCAGACGCCGAGTGCCCCGGCGCAGATCCCGCAGACCCCGCAGGCGCAGGGCGCCTTCAACGACGCCGCCGTCGACTGGGGCGTCCGCCGGACCTTCCGCGAGTACGTCACCGGCTCCGTCGGCCAGGGCGGGTGGACCCTCGCCGAGGGCGCGCAGGACGGCGGGGCGCTGTTCCGCTTCCCGCAGGGCAAGGGCACGTACGACGGCCAAAAGGGCATGCTGGAAGCCGCGTTCGCGGGTACGGTCCAGTTCACGGGCGCCCACCTGGACCTGAAGCTCGCGCGCGTGAGCGTCAAGGTCGAGAACGGCAAGGGCGTCCTGTCCGCCGACGTGACCACCGGCGGACAGACGAAGAACGCCGTCGCGCTCGTCGAGTTCGACGCCAAGGGCCTGAAGACCGAGGGGAAGCTCGCCACGTTGACCGAAGCCCCGGCCACGCTCACCGAGGGCGGCTCCCAGGCCTTCAACTCCATGTACAAACCCGGTACCGAGATGGACCCCGTCTCGCTGGCCGTCGCCCTGGACGCCGGCGCGCAGCTGCCGGCCCTGCCCGACCTCGGCTCCACCGCGCCGCCCTCGCCGGCCCCGGCACCCGCGAACTCCGCGCAGCCGGTCCCGGCCCCGGCGGCCGCGGAGAAGTCCTCGAACACGGGGCTGTACGTCGCCCTGGCCGCGGCCGTACTGGTCCTCGCCGGCGGTGCGGCCTTCCTGGTGCTGCGCGGACGCCGTACGTCAGCGGCCGACGCCGCACCCACCGACGCGTCGTAGCACCGCTGCCGGCCCCACCTTCCCTTCTCTTCCCGTTCCTTCAGGAGTCCTCAGCCATGTCGCCCAACCGCCGCCCGATCGCCGTCGCGGCCGCCGTCCTGACCGCCGCCGCCCTCGGCACCACCGCCTTCATGCTCCCCGCCACGGCCGTGGGGGGCGGCGGCCCGGCCACCGGGACCCAGGCCGCGGCGCCGGTCCCCGTCCTGGAGGGCACGCTCGACTGGGGCGTGCTGGAGAGCTTCCGCGACTACGTCAAGAACACGGCCAAGGGCACGATCACCACCCAGGGCGGTGCCACGCAGAACGCGGACGGCAGCTTCCGCTTCGTCTCCGCCACGGGCCAGTACGACGCGGCCGGTCACGTCGTGACCGCGGCCTTCAAGGGCAGTGTCACCTTTGACGCGTCAGCCCACGGTTTCATCATCAAGCTGGAGAACTTCCGCTTCGACACCGGTACGAAGAAGCTGACGGCCGACGTCATCAGGAACGGCGCGCTCACCGCGAACGTCCCCCTGGCGGACGTGGCCTTCGCCGGGATGAACATGGCCGGTCTGGCCACCACCCTCACCCCGGAGTTCGCGGCCCAGTTCACGCGTCCGGACTACGCGGGCAAGGAGGGCGACAAGCTGACGGCCGCGCTGGAGTTCCCGAAGCCGTCCGCCTCCCCGTCCTCCTCCGCCTCGGCGTCCGCCTCCCCCTCGAAGTCGGCCTCCCCGTCGGCCTCCGCCTCGAAGTCCGCGTCGGCGTCCGCGTCGAAGTCGGCCTCCGCTTCCGCTTCGACCAACCCTTCGCAGAGTGCGAGCTCCCCGGCGGCCGGCGGCCCGCAGCAGATCCTGAGCGGCAAGCTGGCGTGGGGCGTCAAGGAGTCCTTCCGGGAGTACGTCCTGAAGAGCGGCGGCACCATCACCCCCGAGGGAGGCGCGGCCAAGAACGACAACAGCTTCTCCTTCAGCGGCGGCAAGGGCACCCTGGACAGCAAGACGCAGAAGCTGAACGCCTCCTTCCAGGGCAGCCTGCGCTTCCAGTTCCCCGCCCACGGCATCGACATGACCTTCGGCAACGTCCGCATCAACGCCGAGGGCGCCAAGGGCACGCTGGTCCTCGACGTGAGGACCGCCTCCGGGACCAAGGCCGACGTCTCCTTCGCCACGCTCGACCTGACCAAGGCCGACTACAGGACCAAGGGCGGCGTGCTCGCGCTGAACGCCGTCCGTACCGCCCTGACCGCCGACGGCGCGGCCGCCTTCGCCAACGAGAAGAGCTCGTCGTACAAGGCGGGCGAACGGCTCGACGACGTCAACCTCAGCGTGTCCGTGGACAAGGACGCCCCGCTTCCGTCCACGACCACCGGCGGCACCACCGGCGGCTCCGGCACGACCGGCACCACGACCGGTACCACGGGCGGCACCATCGGCGGCTCCGGCGGCTCGGTCGGAGGCAACCTCGCCACCACCGGCGCCGGAATCCCGGCCGGCGCCCTGCTCGGCGCCTCCGGCGCGGTGGTCGCCGCCGGCGCCGGCGCCGTGTTCATCGCGCGCCGTCGCCGTACGACCCAGAACTGAGCGTGCTTGAATGCCCGGGTGAACGATCTCGACGTGATCAAGGTCTTCTGCGCGGGTGACGGCCGGTTCGGCAACCTGCTCGGAGTCGTCCGCGACGGCCGCTCCTGCCCGGACGACGCGTCCCGGCAGGAGCTGGCCGCCGAACTGGGCTACAGCGAGACGGTGTTCGTCGACGACCCCGAGCGCGGGGTCGTCGACATCCGCACCCCCGGCACCCGGATGTCCTTCGCGGGACACCCGCTCGTCGGGGTCGCGTGGCTGCTGGACATCGAGGAGCTCCAGCCGCCGGCCGGATCCGTATGGGCGCGTGACGACGGCGAGTTCACCTGGATCACGGCCCGCCCCGAGTGGGTCCTGGGCAAGCGCACCGAGCAGTACGCGAGCGTCGCCGAGATCGAGGCGCTGCCCGCCCCGCCCCCGGGCGAGGGCTGGCTGTACGCCTGGGCCTGGGAGGACGAGCCCGCGGGGCGGATCCGGGCCCGCGGCTTCCCGCGCCGCTCCGACGGGGCCGTGGTGGAGGACGAGGCCACCGGCTCGGCGGCGATCCTCCTGACCGCCGAGCTGAACCGCGCCCTGAACATCACCCAGGGCGCCGGCTCCCAGATCCTCACGGCCCCGGGCCCCGACGGCACGATCGAGATCGGCGGCCGCGTCCGCTTCGCGGAGTGAGGGCGTAGGACGCACGAAGGGCCGGCCCACCGACCTGGTGCTGCGCGGCGGCGACGCCACCGCCGTGGCCACCGAGATCGCGGCCATCCTCGG
>NZ_JBSFTP010000086.1:0-30254 GCF_053591315.1 Streptomyces sp. NPDC003042 | reverse complement strand
GCTTGTCGCAGTGCGCGTCGATGGCGAGGTACTCGGCCTCGCCGAACTCGACGCGGTGGCGGTAGTCGATGTAGGTCATCCGGCCCCAGGGGGTGCCGCGCTCGATGTCCCACTGGTCGCGGGGGGTGCAGATCTCGGGCGTGCGCTTCTGGAACTTGACGGCGTCGCAGCCGGCGTCGGCTGCCGCGTCGATGAGCGCGAGGGCGTTGGCGAGCTCACCGTTGTGGTTGATGCCGATCTCGCCGACGACGTAGACGGGCCGTCCGGGGCCGGCGGTACGCGAACCGAAGGCACGCAGGCGGGAGTTGGCGGTGGTGGTCATGGCAGGCGGTGTCCTTCGGTCGGTGCGCGGGAACGCGGATGCGGGCGGTACGTCGAACAGCGGCGCGAGGAGGCGGGCGCGGGCGAGGTCGTGCGGATCGTCGATCTCCAGGACCCGCGCCGGGTCGCTGGGGACGGGCAGGACCCGCCCGAAGAACCGGTGCCGGGCGGTGCGGAAGGCGGGCGCGGCCATGGCGTAGGCGGCGCCGGTCTCCAGCAGCTCCTCCGGCCGGTCCTGGCGGCGCGGGCGGTACGCCGGGTCGTGGTTGACCCCGATCCCCGTCCTCGTTCCGCCGCCGGCGGCCTGCGCCGTACGCCAGAGGAAGCCGTGGAAGGGGGCGGCGGTCAGGGCGCAGTCGGCCGCGCCGCACGCGACGGCGGCGGCGACCGACTCGATGTCGCCGGGGGTCAGGAAGGGGCTGGTGCACTGGACCAGCAGGACCACGTCCACGGTGAGGGAGTGCAGCTCCTCGAAGGCGTCCAGGGCGTGCAGGACGGCGGCTTCGCTGCTCGCGGTGTCCCCGGAGAGCGCGGCGGGGCGGCGGATCACCCCGGCCCCGGCGGCACGGGCGGCGGCGGCGACCGTGTCGGAGTCGGTGGAGACGACCACGTCGGTGACGGTGGGCGCGGCCCGGCAGGCCCGGACGGCGCGGGCGACGAGCGGGACCCCGCCCACCGGGGCGGTGTTCTTCCCGGGCACCCCCTTGGACCCGCCCCGGGCCGGGATGACCGCGAGGACCCTCACAGCTCGCCCAGCCTGCGGATCACCGGGGCCACGCGCTGGACCCCGTGCCGGTACGCCCCCCGGGCGGCCTCGCGCAGGTGGGCGCGCAGCCGGCGGCGCAGCCGGGACTCGGGGACCGTACGGCGCGCCCCGGGGAGCGGGGTCCCGTCCGGGGCGAGGTGGTGGCGGGCCAGGATGCCGGGGAGGTACCCCGGGGCGGTGGTGAGCGTGTAGTACGGCGAGGGGGCGGGCAGCAGGGGCCGCGCCACGAGTTCGGCGACGCGGTCCCGCGCGGCGGCGTAGGCGTCCCCCGCCGGGTCCGCGGCCGGCTCGGCCGGAGCGCCCGGTACGCCGTGCGCCGCCAGCCACCCCGGGTCCCCCCGCGGCAGCAGCCCCGCGTCGAGCTGGTCCCACGACGCCAGGCAGCCGGAGCCGAGGAAGTGGTGGTTGCCGAGTGCCTCGCGGATGCCGAGGTCGGTCAGGACGGCGGTCGGGATGCCCCGGTGCAGGGACTCCAGGGCGGCGGTGGAGGACACGGTGACCAGCAGGTCGGTGGTGTCCAGGACCTCGCCCATGTTCCCGTACGCGAGGCGGCAGTTGGGCGGCAGGCCGCCGGGGATCCGTTCGGCGAGGCGCTGGTAGGGGTGCTCCTCCAGGTGCGTGGTGTGCTCGCCCGGGCGGCTGCGCAGCTTGATCAGCACCTCCCGCTCCGGGTGCAGTCGCGCGTGCCCGGCGGCCCGCTCCAGGAGGTGGGCGCGGTCGGCCCGGCTCTCGGGTACGGAGGGCTGCACGGCGAAGACGACGGTGGGGGCGCTGCTTCCGGCGGGCTCGTACGCCGCTCCGTCGAGGAAGGGCAGGGCGGTCTCGGTGACGGCGTCCGGATCGGCGCCCACGCCTTCGTACACGGCGCGGAACCGTCCGGCGTCGTGGCGGGAGTTGGCGAGGACGAGGTCGGCCCCGTGCCGCAGCAGCAGTCCGTCGGCGAGTTTCTCGTAGACGACCCCGACGTAGCCGGTGACGAACACGGGCCGGGCGGCGGGGGTCGGCCACAGGGCGCGGGCCCCGTGCAGGACGGCCTGGACGGCGCCGCCGACGAGGGCGAGCACGACCACGTCGTAGCGTCCGCGCTCCAGCTCCGCGAGGAACTCCGCGCAGGTCACCTCCGCCGGTCGGCCGTCGGGGCGGACGCCCACCTCGCCGAGCTGGCGGGCGGTGGGGGTGGCCCGGCCGCGCAGCAGGAACGCGGACAGGTGCGGGTCGGGCGCGAGGCGGCGGGCGGTGAGGGCACCCCATTTCCACCGTGTATCGGAATCGGCGAGTACGGCGACGCTGAGTGGCACTGGCACCCGGCAGAAGCTATTCCGCATTTCCGGTGATCGGCCCAACGAGCGCGCAACGGCGGGTTAACAACCCGTCGACGGAATGCGAATGAGTACGGGTTAACACTGCCGCCCCGCGTCGTTCACATGGAATCCGCATGCGGGCCATGATGAATGAGGACCCGCGTCCTATTGTCTCGTGAGTGGTCAAGCTCTCTGTTGTCGTGCCGTTCTACAACGTGCGGACATACGCACCCGATGCCCTGAAGAGTCTCGAACTCAACGCCCGCGAGGATTTCGAGTTCCTGCTCGTCGACGACCGCTCCACGGACGGGACGCCCGAGCTGCTGGAGCGCGCGGCCGCCGAGCTGCCCGGGGCGGTGTACCTGAGACGGGACCGCAACGGCGGGCTGGCCACCGCCCGCAACACCGGCCTGGACGCGGCGCGCGGGGAGTACCTCGCCTTCCTGGACGGCGACGACTGGCTGGCGCCGGGTCACCTGGCCCGTACGCTGGCCGCCGCCGAGGCCCTGGGCTGCGATTTCGTCCGGACCGACCATGTGCAGGTCACGGGGCGGACGCGCAGCGTGCAGCGGGTCCCGTACGGGCCCTGTGGGGTGGTGGGCGATCCGCGCGCCGGGATCCTGCCGGCCTCGCGGGCCACGGCGGTGGACTATCCGTACGCCTGGGCCGGGATGTACCACCGGCGGCTGCTGGAGCGGGGGCTGCTGCACTTCACCGACGGGCTGCGGACGGCGGAGGACCGGCCGTGGATCTGGCGGCTGCACCGGGAGGCGGAGTCCTTCGCGGCGGTCGAAATGCCGGGAATCTTCTACCGTCGCGGGATTTCCACGTCCTTGACGCAGATCGGGGACGAGCGGCAGCTCGATTTCATCCGCGCTTTTGATCAAGTCCTGTCGGACACGGCGGCCGACCCGGAATCCGAACTCCTGCTCCCCAAAGCCGTCCGAACATATTGTGCAATTATCGCGCACCATATCGGCTCCATCGAAAGGTTCGAACCGGCCGTGGCCAGAAAACTCCGCGCGATGAGCGCCGCCGCGCTCGGACGCATGCCCCGGGCACTGCTGGACGAGACCCTGCAGACGATGGACGCCGAACGCTCCGCCCTCCTGCGCCGCCTGCGCCGCCGCACCCCGGCCGGAGCGTCCGCGTGAACCAGCCCCAGGCCCCCACCTCCCGCGTCACCCAGATCTTCCTCGCCTCCACGCTCTACGGGACGGCCACCCTCGCCGCCGCCCTCGACTCGGGCGGCCTCCCCCCGGCCGGCCGCCGGATCCTGCTGACCAGCAACCACTCCCTCACTCCGGAGATCACCCCGGGACTCGCCGACCTTCCGGGCTTCGCCGCGCTGAGCACCCGCTTCGACGAGGTGCTCGACTGGAACGCGGTCATCGCCCCGCAGCACCCGAGCGTCTGGGCCCCGCGCCCCGAGGACGTCCCCCTGTGGGAACGGCAGTTGCGCACCCTGTGGGGTCTCGGGGAGGACCGGGTCGAACTGGTCGTCGAGTCGCTCCAGGTGCCGCCCGCGCAGAGCCTGTGCCGGCTGTTCCCGGGCGCGGCGGTCGACGTCTACGCCGACGGGCTGATGTCGTACGGACCCACCCGCTTCCGGCTCGACCCGCAGATCGGCATGCGGGTGCGGCGGGTCCTCCACCCGGACCTGGTACCGGGACTGGAGCCGCTGCTGCTGACGGAGTTCGGCGTGCGGGCGGAGCTGATCCCGTCGGCGGCCGTCCTCAAGGTGTTCGCCGAACTGGCGGACCCGGCCGAACTGGCGGACCCGGCCGAACCCCCGCACCCGGTCGAACTCGCGCAGCCGGCCGCCGGGCCCCCCGCCCTCCTCCTCGGCCAGTACCTCTCCGCCCTGGACCTGATGACCCCGGCCCAGGAGGAGGAGTTGCACGTGGAGATGGTCCGCGGCGCCTTCGCCCTGGGCCACCGCGAGCTGGTCTTCAAACCGCACCCCAGCGCACCGGCCGCGTACTGGCGCCGGGCGCAGGGCGAGGCCGGGCGGCTCGGGGCGCGACTGACGGTGCTGAGCACACCGGTGCCCGCCGAGACCCTCTACGAGCGGCTGCGCCCGGCGCTGGTCGTGGGCTGCTTCTCCACCGGGCTGCTCACCGCCCGGGCGCTGTACGGGATCCCGGTCGCGCGCACCGGCACGGGGGACGTACTGGCCCGCCTGGCCCCGTACCAGAACAGCAACCGCATCCCGCTGGCGCTGGTGGACGCGCTGGTCCCGGACCTGGCGGATCCGCGGGCCCACGAAGCCCCCGCCGACCTGGCCGGCCTCGTCACGGCGGTGGGCTTCACGATGCAGCCCCGCATCCTCGCGGACCGCCGCCCGGAGGCCGAGCGCTACCTGGCCCGGGACCTGACCCCGTACACCTGGCGGTACTTCACGCGCCGCCGCCTGACCACGCTGGGCCTGCCGGGCGGGATCCCCGCCCAGTTGTCGTTCCTCCCGCGCAGCCGCGCCGTGCGCCGGGTGGTGCACCGGGTGCGGCGCCACCTCGGCCGTTCCGGCCGCCTCAGCTGACGGCGAGCTTGGCGGCGAACCCCAGGAACAGCACGCTCGCCGCCGAGGTCGCCCCGGCCGACAGCGCCTTGCGGCGGCGGAAGGCGGCGGACAGCCGGGTGCCGGTGAAGATCAGCGTCGAGAGGTAGAGGAAGCTCACCAGCTGCGACACGGCCCCCAGCAGCAGGAAGGAGAGCGCGGGGTAGGCGTAGCCCGGATCCACGAACTGCACGAAGAACGACAGCAGGAACAGGATCGCCTTGGGGTTGACCAGGCTGACGACCAGGGCCCGCCGGTACGGCCGCACGGCAGCGGCCCCGGCGGGCTCCTCGCCGGTCAGCAACTCCTCCTGCCGAACCTTGCGATCGCGCCACATCCCCCACGCGGTCCGCATCATGCCCACGGCCAGCCAGGCCAGGTATCCGGCGCCGAGGAGCTTGACCACCGTGAAGAGCAGCGGGGTGGCCTGGAGCAGGGCGCCCGCACCGGCGGCGGCCAGCACCATCAGCACCGTGTCGCCGGTGAACACCCCGCAGGCGGCCTTGTAGCCCTCCCGCACCCCGCTGCGCGCGGCGACGGAGAGCACGTAGAGCGAGTTGGGACCCGGCAGCAGCACGATCAGCACCAGGCCGGCGAGATAAGTAGGAAGATCTGTCACACCCAGCATGGGCAGGAGTGTCGCACAGCATTGCACCTGTCACGCCACTCAATACCTGTGGCTGGAATCCGCCGGAACGTGACTCCCCCACACTTCCCGCAGTGCCCCGCACACCTCCCCCACCGTGGCCCTGGCCCGCAGCGCCTCCTTCATCGGGTAGAGCACGTTGCGCCGCGTCCCGGCCGCCGCCTCCCGCAGGGAGGCCAGTGCCCCGGCGACCGCGTCACCGTCCCGCTCCGCCCGCAGCCGCGCCAGTGCCGCGCACTGGCGGGCCTCGATCGCCGGGTCGACCCGCAGCGGCTCGTACCGCTCCTCCCGCGCCAGCGCGAAGCGGTTCACCCCGACCACCACCCGCTCCCCGGTCTCCTGCTCGCGCGCGATCCGGTAGGCGTTCCGCTCGATCTCCCCCTTCTGGAATCCGGCCTCGATCGCGGCCACCGCCCCGCCCAGCTCCTCGACGCGCCCCATCAGGGCGAGCGCCTCCGCCTCCACGTCGTCCGTCATCCGCTCGACCGCGTACGACCCGGCGAAGGGGTCCGCCGTGTGGGGCACGTCCGTCTCGTACGCCAGCACCTGCTGGGTACGCAGGGCGAGGCGGGCCGCCTTCTCCGTCGGCAGGGCGATCGCCTCGTCGAAGGAGTTGGTGTGCAGCGACTGCGTACCGCCCAGTACGGCGGCCAGCGCCTGCACGGCGACCCGTACGAGGTTCAGCTCCGGCTGCTGCGCCGTCAGCTGGACCCCTGCCGTCTGGGTGTGGAAGCGCAGCATCAGCGACTTCGGGTCCCGCGCCCCGAACTCCTCGCGCATCACGCGGGCCCAGATCCGCCGCGCCGCCCGGAACTTCGCCACCTCCTCCAGCAGCGTGGTCCGGGCGACGAAGAAGAACGACAGCCGGGGCCCGAACTCGTCGACCGCCATCCCGGCGTCCAGGGCGGTACGTACGTACGCGATCGCGTCGGCGAGGGTGAAGGCGATCTCCTGCACGGGCGAGGCCCCGGCCTCGGCCATGTGGTAGCCGGAGATGGAGATGGTGTTCCACTTCGGGATCTCGGCGCGGCAGTAGCGGAAGGTATCCGCCGTCAGCCGCAGGGAGGGGCCGGGCGGGAAGATGTACGTCCCGCGCGCGATGTACTCCTTCAGGATGTCGTTCTGGACGGTGCCCGTCAGCTGCCCTCCGTCGATGCCCTGTTCCTCGGCGACGAGCTGGTACATGAGCAGCAGCAGGGCCGCCGGCGCGTTGATGGTCATCGAGGTGGAGACGCGGTCGAGCGGGATACCGCCGAACAGCACCCGCATGTCGTCGACCGAGTCGACCGCGACGCCGACCTTGCCCACCTCGCCCCGCGCGAGCGGTGCGTCGGAGTCGTGCCCCATCTGGGTCGGCAGGTCGAAGGCCACCGACAGCCCGGTGCCGCCGCCCTCGATCAGCTGCCGGTAGCGGGCGTTGGACTCGGCGGCCGCGCCGAAACCGGCGTACTGCCGCATCGTCCACGGCCGGCCACCGGTGTACATCGTCGGATAGATCCCCCGCGTGAACGGGAACTCCCCGGGCCTGCCGAGGCTGACCGCCGGGTCCCAGTCCGTCAGGGCCTCGGGTCCGTAGACCGGTTCGATCGGGATGCCGCTCTCGGTGCGTGCCGTGGGACGGACCATGAACCTGCCTCATCTCGCCGTGCCCCGGGCCGGGGCCGAAGAACCGATGCCGCGCCGCGCGCCCGGGACTGATACAACCGTCCCGCGACGGCCGCTGGTCACAAGGGCGCAACATCTGGAGAACGTCTGCAACTGTCCACGCCCGCGAAGCATCACCTAGATACACGACGTTGAATTCGGGGGACACCGCGATGCAGCACCGCCAGAGAGTCATCATCCGTACGCTCGGCCTGGCCACGGCCGTGGCGCTCGCCGCGACCGCCTGTGGTCCGCAGAAGCCCGCTTCCGCTCCCCCGGCTCCGTCCTCGGCCGCCAGTTCGCCCGCGGCTTCCCCGTCCGCGGCGCAGGACGACAAGCCCGGCGAGTCCTCGCCCGCCCCGTCACCCTCGGCCCCGCAGTCCTCCTCCGACGCGCCCGCGCGCTCGGCCTCTCCGACCGCCAAGCCGCTCATGGCGAACGGCGACGAGAGCGAGCAGATCCGCGAACTCCAGGCGCGGCTGCGCCAGCTCAAGCTGATTTCGGTGGCGCCCACCGGCTTCTACGGGTCGAAGACGACGTCGGCGGTCAAGACGTTCCAGGCGAACAACGGCCTTCACCCGAACGGCTCCGTCGACGAGGCCACCTGGCAGAAGATCCAGAGCCTCAGCAAGCAGCCGACCGAGGAGGAGCTGCGCCCGCCGACCACCAACGAGGTCGACGCGCCGGATCCGCGCTGCATGGAGGGCCGGGTCATGTGCATCAGCAAGGAGAGCCGCACCCTCGCCTGGATGATCGACGGCAAGGTCGTCTCCACGATGGACGTGCGCTTCGGCTCGGAGAACACCCCGACCCGCGAAGGCGTCTTCAACGTGGGCTGGAAGGCGAAGGAATGGACGTCGACGCTCTACCACACGCCCATGCCCTACGCGATGTTCTTCAGCGGCGGCCAGGCCGTGCACTACTCCTCGGACTTCGCGACCCGCGGGTACAGCGGCGCCTCGCACGGCTGCGTGAACGTCCGGGACAAGGGCAAGGTCGCGGCGCTGTTCGACCAGGTGAAGGAGGGCGACAAGGTCGTCGTCTACTGGTGACCGGTGATCCGGCCCGACGACAGAGGACCCCGGCCTTCGGCCGGGGTCCTCTCCGCGTCGCGGGGCGGTCGGGAGGCTCAGTGGCTGGCGAGTTCGCCGGTCAGCTTGCCGTGGAGGTCGGCGCTGGGGTCGTTGAGGCCGATGATCTCGACGCTCTTGCCGCGCTGGGCGTACTTGGTCTCGATCGCGTCGAGGGCGGCGACGGACGAGGCGTCCCATACGTGGGCGGCGGTCAGGTCGATGACCACCTTGTCGGCGCCGGTGGTGTAGTCGAACCGTCCGACGAGGTCGTTGGACGAGGCGAAGAACAGCTCGCCGGTCACGGAGTAGACCACCGTGGTGCCGTCCGGGTCGGTGACCGCGGTGACATCGGCGAGGTGCGCGACACGCTTGGCGAAGATCACCATGGCGGTGACCGAGCCGACGACCACGCCGATGGCCAGGTTGTCCGTGGCGACGACGCAGATCACCGTGATGACCATGACGGCGATCTCCCCGGCCGGCATCCGCTTCAGCGTCTTCGGCGCGATGGAGTGCCAGTCGAAGGTCGCGAAGGACACCATCACCATCACCGCGACCAGGGCGGCCATGGGGATGTCGGAGACGACCGGCCCGAAGACGATGCACAGCACCATCAGGAACGCGCCGGCCAGGAAGGTGGACAGCCGGGTCCGCGCGCCGGACACCTTCACGTTGATCATCGTCTGGCCGATCATGGCGCAGCCGCCCATGCCGCCGAAGAAGCCGGTGACGATGTTGGCGACGCCCTGGCCGATGGACTCGCGGGTCTTGTTGGAGTGCGTGTCGGTGATGTCGTCGACCAGCTTCGCCGTCATAAGCGACTCCATCAGGCCGACCAGCGCCATGGCGAAGGCGTACGGGGCGATCGTCGTCAGCGTGTCCATCGTGAAGGGCACGTCCGGCAGGCCGGGCACCGGCAGCGAGGACGGCAGCGCCCCCTTGTCACCCACGGTCGGCACCGCGATCGCGGCGGCGACAGTGATCACGGTCAGGATGGCGATCGACACCAGCGGGGCCGGGACCACCGTGGTGACCTTCGGGAAGAACACCATCAGCGCCAGGCCGGCCGCGAGCAGCGGGTACACGGCCCAGGGCACGTCCCACATCTCGGGGATCTGGGCCATGAAGATCAGGATGGCGAGGGAGTTGACGAAGCCGACCATCACCGAGCGGGGGATGAACCGCATCAGCCGGGCCACGCCCAGCGCGCCGAGCGCGACCTGGAAGACACCGGCCAGGATGACGGCGGCGATCAGGTAGCCGAGGCCGTGCTCACGGTTCAGGGGCGCGATCACCAGCGCGACGGCGCCGGTCGCCGCCGAGATCATGGCCCGCCGTCCGCCGACGACCGAGATCACCACGGCCATGGTGAAGGAGGCGAACAGGCCGAGCGCCGGATCGACACCGGCGATGATCGAGAACGAGATCGCCTCGGGAATCAGCGCGAGGGCGACGACGAGGCCGGCCAGTACCTCGGTACGCCACACCTTCGGGTCGTTCAGCCAGTCCGGGCGCAGCCCGCGCAACCGGGCACCGGGGGACGGGGACACGACGGAAGAAGACAAAAGAACGGACACCTGTCGGACTCGGCACACCCCACTCGGCAGACCAGGGGGGGCAGCGTCGGGCCGCCCTCACCAGCGTACGTGAGGGGGCGGCGGCCACCGCCGTGGCGGCGGGACGTTGAGGGCGCGGGCAGGGCCGGGGGAACGTGCCCCGCCCGCGCCGGTTGCGCAGAGCCCAGGGGTACGGGGGGAACCCCGGCTCATGCGCGGCCGATGACCAGTCGGCTCGATACGTACTGCGTCACCGGTTCGAAAAGTGTTACTGCCTGCCGCGCGAACGTGTTCCGCCGGTGTTTCAGCGGGTGCGGAAGCCGAGCGAGCCGCTCGCGTTCTGGGTCGGCGCCCGGGGCGGCTCGACCCCGGCGTCGCCCTCGGCGCCGCTCTTGGGGGCGCCGTCGCGGGTCCCGTCCAGCAGCGTCTCGCAGAAGCGCGGGATCTTCGCGAGCGCGCCGGCGAGCTTGGCCAGGCGTTCGCGGCGTTCGCCGGTGAGCTTGCCCGCGCGGTGCTCCCGGCACAGCTCCGCGGGCTGGGCCTGGTCCACCCGGCCGGGGTCCGGGTCCGTGCCGCTGCTCTCCCCGCCGCCGCCGGTCTTGTCGGTGAACAGGTCCTTGGGGCCGCCCGTGGAGCCGGTGCCCGTGCCGGCGCTCGCGCCGGTGCCCCCGGCGGCCGCTCCCGAGGGGCTGCCGCCGGTGGCCCCGGGGGTCGTACGGGTGTCCGTGCCCGGCGTGCGCGAGGCGCCCGGGCTGCTCGTCGCCTCGTCGCCACCGGGCCGCGGGGTCGGCCGCAGGAGCGGGCTGAGGGTGGGGCCGGCGGTGTCGCCCGCGGGGTCGGGGTCGGAGTCGACGCTGACCGAGACGGCCGGCGCGGGGCCCGCCGTGTGGTGCGCGGCCCCGTCCAGCAGGCCGCTGCCGACGACGGCCGCGATCCCGCCGACCGCGACGCCGGCCAGGGCTGCCGCCAGCCCGAAGCGCAGGGGTGCGCTCCCGCGCCGCTGCGCGGGAATCCGTACGAGGGGTGGCGGAGCCAGGTCGACCAGGGGCAGGTCGATCAGGGGCCGGCCGGACGCGGCGGGTGCGGCGGGCCGCTCGGCGTCGGGCGCCCTGCCCCGCGCCGCGCGGAAGGCGGCCAGGGCGGCGGCCTCGCCCGGCAGTTCCCGTCCGGGGTACGGGTGCACGGTCAGGGAGTCCAAGGCGGCGCGCAGCCGGGCGGCCTCGGCCTCGGCCCGCTCGTCGGCGCCGGATCCGGCCGGGCCGGCCGGTTCTCCGCGCAGCAGTTTTTCCGCCGCGGCTCTGTCCAGCCACCCGTTGTGCTCGTCGGCCATCACATGTCCTTCTGCGTCCGCCAACGTGAATGCGTCACACCGGTTTCTTCCACGAGACCTCCGGCGCGCCCGCGCTGCGCCGGTACGGCGCCGAGATCTCGCTCCCGTGCCGGGTCATCGGCATTATGGCCGACACGCCCGTCCGGTTCCGCTTCGCGTTCGAGTTCGAGGCCGGCCGCCCCGCCGGGCTCGTTCGCCAGCAGCTCGGCCAGCTTCTTCAGCCCCCGGTGCGCGGCCGTGCGGACCGCGCCGGGCCGCTTGCCCAGCGTCTCGGCCGCGCTCTTGGCGTCCAGGCCGACGACGACCCGCAGGACGACGGCCTCGGCCTGGTCCTGGGGGAGCTGGGCTATCAGCGCCATGGTGCGGCCGGTGGACAGGGCCTCCATGGCCGCGCCCGCCGTGTCGGAGTCGGCGGCGTGCCCGGTCAGCTCGGTCTCGTCGCCGCCGATGGCGGGCCGGCGCCCGCGCATGCGGATGTGGTCGAGGGCCCGGTTGCGGGCGATGCGGGCGGCCCAGCCCCGGAAGCGGTCGGCGTCACCGGTGAAGGAGTCGAGGTCGCGGGCGATCTGCAGCCAGGACTCGGAGGTCACGTCTTCCGCGTCGCCGTCCCCGACGAGCGTGCGTACGTATCCGAGCAGGCGTGGGTGCACGGCCCGGTACACAGTCCGGAACGCGATCTCGTCGCCGTCCTGTGCCGCGAGCACCGCGGCGGTCAGCTCCGCGTCGTCCCCCAGCAAAGTCCCCAACCCGTTCACTGTCCTGTACGTCTGGCGCAAATCCGCACGTTACGGCTATCAGGCACCTCCCGTCCACGCGTTGTACAACCAGCAACCAACCCTGCGCGGAGCGAGGTGTGACACAAAACGCACTCAGGGCGCTGACAGGGGTACGGGCTTGTCGCACGAGTCCGTGACGGACGGCGACCGGGGCCTCTCCTGTGGGGGGTGGCGGCCTCGGTCGCCCTCCCCAGTCTCCAGCACCTTTTTCCGGCCGGTCACACCCGCCCGAGTCATCCTTTCGGCTCACTTCCGGGTGAAATCCCCGTATGGGTACGACACACCGCGCCCGGCATGGCTAGCGTGGCGGGACACCCGCGTCACGCCCCGAGGAGACCTCCGCTGTCCAGCCACCTTCCGGCGCAGATTCGCGGCGCCGTCTCCGGCTCCGGGCTGGCGCGATTCAACGGCCTGCCGCCCGAAGTCGCCCGGGCGGCCCTGCTGCACTGCTGCGGCAGCCGGCGCTGGGCCCACCGGCTGGCCTCCCACCGCCCCTACCCGGACACCGCCTCCCTGCTGGCCGCCGCCGACGAGGCCTCGTACGACCTCTCCCAGGGCGACCTGACGGAGGCGCTGGCCCGGGAGTCCTCAGCGCAGCTGGGCCACGGGGCCCCGTACGCCGCGCTCCTCGCCCTCGACGCGGCCCGCGCCGAGTACGAGCGCACCTTCCGGCACGCCTTCGTCATCTGCCTGGACGGGCATCCACCGGACGAGCACGTGGCCCAGCTGCTGGCCGCGATCCGCCGCAGGATGGCCCACGAGGTCGACGAGGAGCGCTCCGTCTCGGCCGACGAACTGCGACTCCTCGCGCGGGGCCGGCTGGCCCGGCTGCTGGACCGGCTGCCCTCGCTCCTGGACGGCGCGGGGGGTCAGGACGGTCAGGACCCGACCGATGGGCTGTCCGAGGCGGATTTCGGGCTGTTCGCCCCTGTGGGATAGTCCGTCCGTGCCTGTTTGATCACACCGATGGCCCCCGCGCGAGGGAACCGACAAAGCGTCGCTACGATGTCCGGGGCCGGAGGACCGTACCCGGCCGGGCCCGACCGACAAAGAAGCCGGCTGGCCCCCGCCCCGCTTCCGGAGGGTTTTCCGTGCCGGCTGGAACGTTGTACCGCGGCCGGGAAGGAATGTGGTCCTGGGTGGCTCATCGAGTCACCGGCGTCCTCATTTTCTTCTTCCTGTTCGTACACGTCCTCGACACCGCTCTCGTCCGCGTCTCCCCCGAGGCGTACGACGATGTCGTGGCTACCTACAAGACGCCGATCGTCGCGCTGCTGGAATACGGCCTCGTCGCCGCAATCCTCTTCCACGCGCTCAACGGTCTGCGTGTGATCGCCGTGGACTTCTGGTCCAAGGGCCCGCGCTACCAGAAGCAGATGCTCTGGTCCGTCATGGGCATCTGGGTCCTGCTGATGATCGGGGCCATCCTGCCCGTACTCGGCCACGCCTACCTTGAACTGTTCGGGAAGTGACACACATGTCTTCTGACACTTCTTCGACCAAGGGCATCGGCGCCGTAGAGGGCGTCTCCCTCTACGACGTCGACAACCCGGCGCCGTACATCGAGGCCCCGCGCAAGCGCACCGGCAAGACGCCGCGCTCGACCCGCGGCAACTTCGAGATGGCCGCCTGGCTCTTCATGCGCCTGTCGGGCATCGTGCTCGTCGTCCTGGTCATCGGCCACCTGCTCATCCAGCTGGTGCTGGACGGCGGCGTCTCCAAGATCGGCTTCGCCTTCGTGGCCGGCCGCTGGGCGTCCCCGTTCTGGCAGGTCTGGGACCTGCTGATGCTGTGGCTGGCCATGCTGCACGGCGCCAACGGTCTGCGTACCGTCATCAACGACTACGCGGAGCGCGCCGACACGCGGCTGTGGCTGAAGGGCCTGCTCTACACCGCCACGGTGTTCACCATCCTTCTGGGCACGCTGGTGATCTTCACCTTCGACCCGAACATCCGCTAGGCACGGGCTGAGGCGAATCGACTCATGAAGATCCACAAGTACGACACCGTGATCGTCGGCGCCGGTGGCGCGGGCATGCGCGCCGCCATCGAGGCGACGAAGCGCAGCCGCACCGCCGTGCTGACGAAGCTCTACCCCACCCGCTCCCACACGGGCGCCGCGCAGGGCGGCATGGCCGCCGCGCTGGCCAACGTGGAGGACGACAACTGGGAGTGGCACACCTTCGACACGGTCAAGGGCGGTGACTACCTGGTCGACCAGGACGCCGCCGAGATCCTGGCGAAGGAGGCCATCGACGCGGTCCTCGACCTCGAGAAGATGGGCCTGCCGTTCAACCGCACCCCGGACGGCACCATCGACCAGCGCCGCTTCGGCGGGCACTCCCGCAACCACGGCGAGGCGCCGGTCCGCCGGTCCTGCTACGCCGCGGACCGCACCGGCCACATGATCCTCCAGACCCTGTACCAGAACTGCGTCAAGGAGGGCGTGGAGTTCTTCAACGAGTTCTACGTCCTGGACCAGCTGCTGGTCGAGGTCGACGGCGTCAAGAAGTCGGCCGGCGTGGTCGCGTACGAGCTCGCCACCGGCGAGATCCACGTGTTCCAGGCGAAGTCCGTCATCTACGCCTCGGGCGGCACCGGCAAGTTCTTCAAGGTGACCTCCAACGCGCACACCCTCACGGGTGACGGCCAGGCAGCCTGCTACCGCCGCGGCCTGCCGCTGGAGGACATGGAGTTCTTCCAGTTCCACCCGACGGGCATCTGGCGCATGGGCATCCTGCTGACGGAGGGCGCCCGCGGTGAGGGCGGCATCCTGCGCAACAAGGACGGCGAGCGCTTCATGGAGAAGTACGCGCCGGTCATGAAGGACCTCGCGTCCCGTGACGTCGTCTCGCGCTCCATCTACACCGAGATCCGTGAGGGCCGCGGCTGCGGTCCGGCCGGTGACCACGTGTACCTGGACCTCACGCACCTGCCGCCGGAGCAGCTCGACGCGAAGCTCCCGGACATCACCGAGTTCGCCCGTACGTACCTCGGCATCGAGCCGTACACGGACCCGATCCCGATCCAGCCCACCGCGCACTACGCCATGGGCGGCATCCCGACCAACGTCGAGGGTGAGGTCCTGGCCGACAACACCACCGTCGTGCCCGGCCTGTACGCGGCCGGCGAGGTCGCGTGCGTGTCGGTGCACGGCGCGAACCGCCTGGGCACCAACTCGCTGCTGGACATCAACGTCTTCGGCAAGCGCTCGGGCATCGCGGCGGCCGCGTACGCGCACGAGAACGACTACGTCGAGCTGCCCGAGAACCCGGCGCAGCAGGTCATCGACCTGGTCGAGCAGCTGCGCGACTCCAACGGCCACGAGCGGGTCGCGGAGCTACGTCTGGAGCTCCAGGAGACGATGGACGCGTGCGTGATGGTGTTCCGTACGGAGCAGACCATCAAGACCGCGGTCGAGAAGATCGCGGAACTGCGGGCGCGCTACAAGAACGTGTCCGTCCAGGACAAGGGCAAGCGCTTCAACACGGACCTGCTGGAAGCCATCGAGCTGGGCAACCTGCTCGACCTGGCCGAGGTCATGGCCGTGTCCGCGCTCGCGCGCAAGGAGTCCCGCGGCGGTCACTACCGCGAGGACTACCCGAACCGCGACGACGTCAACTTCATGCGCCACACCATGGCGTACCGCGAGGTCGGCGACGACGGCACGGACTCCGTGCGGCTCGACTACAAGCCCGTCGTCGTCACCCGCTACCAGCCGATGGAGCGTAAGTACTGATGGGCACCCCGACCCTGAGCAAGACGGACAAGATGGAGGCCGCGGCCGCGGCCTCGCCCTTCATCACGGTCACGTTCCGGATCCGCCGCTTCAACCCCGAGGTCTCCGACCAGGCGGAGTGGCAGGACTTCCAGATCGAGATCGACCCGAAGGAGCGCGTGCTCGACGGTCTCCACAAGATCAAGTGGGACCTCGACGGCACGCTGACCTTCCGCCGCTCGTGCGCGCACGGCATCTGCGGCTCCGACGCGATGCGGATCAACGGCAAGAACAGGCTCGCCTGCAAGACGCTGATCAAGGACATCAACCCGGAGAAGCCGATCACCGTCGAGGCCATCAAGGGCCTCACGGTGATGAAGGACCTCATCGTCGACATGGAGCCCTTCTTCCAGGCGTACCGCGACGTCATGCCGTTCCTGATCACCAAGGGCAACGAGCCGACGCGCGAGCGCCTGCAGTCCGCCGAGGACCGCGAGCGCTTCGACGACACCACCAAGTGCATCCTGTGCGCCGCGTGCACGTCCTCGTGCCCGGTGTTCTGGAACGACGGCCAGTACTTCGGCCCGGCGGCGATCGTCAACGCGCACCGCTTCATCTTCGACTCGCGTGACGAGGCCGGCGAGCAGCGGCTGGAGATCCTGAACGACAAGGACGGCGTGTGGCGCTGCCGCACGACCTTCAACTGCACCGACGCGTGCCCGCGCGGCATCGAGGTCACGAAGGCGATCCAGGAAGTCAAGCGCGCCCTGATCACCCGGCGTTTCTGATTTTTTGACGCCTCTCTCGCGCGGCTCGGCCCTGGCGGGCCTCTCCGGCTTCGAGAGGCTGCGCCGGACTCCGTCCGCCGGTCTCGGCTGAGGCCGGTGGCCGTCAAGGCCCCACCCTCTCCGGATCTTGTCCGTGGGGGGCGGGGCCTTCGTCGTATCAGGCGGCGGTTGTCTCGGTCGGCAGTCCGGCCTCGACCCAGTCCTGGATGCCCTCCCGGTACTTGCGGACGTTGGTGTAGCCGAGGGCGGTCAGCCGGTCGGCGACCTGGCCGCTGTTGGGGCAGGCCGGGTTGGAGCAGTAGGTGACGATCGCGGCGTCGAGGTCGGGGAGCAGGTCCGGCGCCAGGTCGTCGACGTCCGCGCGGACGAGTTCGAGGGCGCCGGGCAGGTGCTGCTGGGCGTAGTACTCGCCGCCGAGGGCGTCGAGGACGGTGACCGAGCGCTCGGCTATCGCGGTGCGCAGTTCTTCACGGGTGATGAGTGCCGTCATGGCCATGCCCTTTCACTAGAAACGGACTATAGTCCGCTTGTGGAACGAGACATTAACGGACCGCAGTCCGCTTACGCAATCACCCCACCGCCGAAGGAACGGGCGGACGCCGCCCGCAACCGCGCCGCCGTCCTGGAAGCAGCCGCCGCGCTGTTCGCCGAGCACGGGGTGGAGGCGGTCTCCATGGACCAGATCGCCACGGCCGCCGGCGTCGGCAAGGGCACGCTCTTCCGGCGCTTCGGCGACAAGTCGGGGCTGGCGGTCGCGCTGCTGGACGCGCGGGAACGCGTACTCCAGCAGGCGATCCTGTCCGGCCCGCCACCCCTGGGCCCTGGCGCCCCGGCCGCGGACCGGATCACCGCCTTCACCGACGCCTACCTCGACTACCTGCTGGAGCACCTGGACCTCGTACGGGTCTCGGAGACGGCCACCCCCGGCGCCCGCTACCGCATCGGCGCCTACCGCTTCTGGCACCAGCACCTCTCGATCCTGCTGGCCGGGACCCCGGACCCGACCCACACCGCGCACGCCCTCCTGGCCACCCTGGCGGCCGAGCACGTCGCCGCCCTGCTGCCGGAGCTGGGCGAGCGGCGCGTCCGGGAGGGAGTACGCCGCCTCGCGCGCGGGGTCCTCGCCTAGGGGTCGGGACCCCATGCCCGGTCAGGGTCGACACAGGGTCGGGCGGGGGGTGTCACCCATGGTCGGCGGTTCTTCCTCACACCAGGCTTACAGCCATGACGAACCCCAAGAACTCCGCTGCCCGCACGGCCCGTTGGACCACCCTCATCGCCGCCGGCGCGGCCGTCGCGGCCCTCACCGCCGGGGCCCTGCCGGCCTCGGCGGCTCCCGCCGCACCCGTGACCGCAGGCGTCGGGCACCGGCCGGTCGACACCACCGCCCTGGCCGAGGCGATGGCCCCGGGCCTCATGGCGAGCGGCACCCTGGTCCGCGTGGGCGGGCACGGCGTGAGGTGGACGGGGGCCACCGGTCCGCTGTCGCAGGACCCGGCCGCGAACTTCCGGATCGGCAGCATCACCAAGCTGTTCACCTCCACCGTGGTGCTCCAGCTGATCGGCGAGGGCCGCTTCACCTTGGACACCCCGGTCCAGGAGATCCTCCCCGGCACCCTCCCGGCGCATTGGAAGCCGATCACCGTGGGCCAGCTCCTGAGCCACACCAGCGGCCTGGAGATGCCGTGCGTACCGTTCGGGGGCGTAACGGCCGCGACCCCGGAACAGGTCATCGCCCACTGGACCGACCCGAAGTGCCCGGCACCCCAGTACCCCGTCCTCACACAGCAGTACAACGGCGCCAACTACTTCCTCCTCGGCATGGTGATCGAGAAGGCCACCGGCCGGTCCTACGCCGACGAGGTCCACCGCCGGATCGCCCGTCCGCTCGCCCTGCGGCACACCTACTCCCCGAAGCCCGGGGACCGCTCCGTCCCGGCCCCGGCGCTGGCCGACTCCGGTGAGATCGAGCCGTGGGCCTGGTCGGAGGGCGGCATGATCTCCAACGCCCCCGACCTGGAGCGGTTCCTGGCCGCCCTGCTGCACGGCCGGCTGCTGAGGCCCGCCCAGCAGCAGCAGCTGTTCGCCATGCCGACCCTCCCGCCCGCCGGCACCGACCGCTACAGCATGAGCGGCATGATGCGCGCCGAGATCGACGGCGCCGTCGTCTGGGGCAAGACGGGCTCCATGGGCCCGTCCACCAGCGGAGTGTTCGGCACGACCGGCGGGCCCGCCCGCACGGTCGTCTACTCCCTCCTCCCCGCCTCCACCGACCGCACCGCGATGCGCGAGCACATCAGCCGCCTGATCGCCGCCGCCCTCTGACAGGGCTTCAGGGAGGCGGGGCACTGTGGAAGGATCGGAGGCATGAGCGAGCAGCAGCCGAATCCGTACGCGAGCGACCCGGGTCAGGGCGACTACAGGTGGGGTCCCGGCGATGCCAGTTACGGCTACCCCCAGCCCTACCCCGCCTCCGAGGCCTACCAGCCGACCATCGGCGGCGCGGGCATACCGGGCGGCCATTCGCACATGGTCCCCGCCCCCGGCCACGGCCCCACCCTGTCGCTGGGCGACATCACCATCTCCGGCGACCAGATCATCACCCCGTCGGGCTCGATGCCGCTCCGGGGCGCGGTATGGAACGCCACCGACTTCTCGCGCACCGAGGAGAAGATCCCGACCCACGCGATCGTGCTGGCGATCGTCTTCGCGCTGTTCTGCCTGATCGGCCTGCTGTTCCTCCTGATGAAGGAGAAGGTCACCACGGGCTACATCCAGATCACGGTCACCAGTGGCGGCCGCCACCACTCCACGATGATCCCGGCGACCGACGCGTACACCATGCAGTGGGTGATGGGCCAGATCAACTACGCCCGCTCGCTCAGCATCTGACGGTCCCGACCGTAGGCGCGGCGCGGGCCACCCTCGGCCGGCGGTACGGACGTTCCATGCCGTGGCGGCCGACCGGCCGCGCTGGGCCTCGTACGTCCACCGGCGGGCCGTAGACAGTACGGGCGGGCCGGAAACGGGGTGGCGTCCGGGCCGGGAGGATCGGGCCACGGATCCTTTCCCATGACATGGCCGGACCCGGCGACGGGCCGGCCGTCGCACTCCTGCACTCCTCCGTCTGCGACCGGCGCCTGTGGGACCCCCAGTGGGGACCGCTGGCCGAGGCCGGGTTCCGGGTGGTCCGGCCCGACTTCCGGCCCTGCGGGGACTCCCCCGCCGCGCAGGGCCCGTACAGCGACGACGGGGACGTCCTCGCACTGCTGGACGACCTCGGCATCGAGCGGGCCGCGCTCATCGGCTCCTCCTACGGCGGCCGGGTCGCGCTGCGCATCGCCGCCCGGCACCCGGCGCGGGTGACCCGCCTGGCCCTGCTCTGCGCGGGCCGCCCGGGATTCCGGCCTGGCCCGCAGACGCGGGAGTTCGGCGCCGCCGAGGACGCCCTGATGGAGGCCGGCGACCTGGCGGGCGCGGCCGAGCTGAACGCGCGCACCTGGCTGGGCCCGTACGCCGACGAGGCCGCTCACGCGGCCGTACGCGAGATGCAGCTCGGCAACGTCCAGGGCTGCCCGGCCGACACCGAGGACCACGAGCTCCCGGAGCCGGAGACCGACCTGACCGCCGTCACCGCCCCGACCCTCGCCCTCGGCGGCGCCCACGACCTCCCGGACTTCCGCCGCATCGCCGCCGAACTGCCCACCCTGATCCCGGCCGCCACCCACCGCGAACTCCCCTGGGCGGGCCACCTGCCCTCGCTGGAGCGCCCGGCGGAGATCACGAAGCTGCTGAGGGAGTTCCTGCACTCGGTCCGGTGACCCGCAGAAGGCTTGAACATGTTCAAAAGAAGGTCTACAGTCAACGACGTCAGCAGTTGAACATGTTCAAGGGGGCTGAGGGCAATGGACCTCACCGTGATTGCGTACATCACCTACCTGGTCATCAGCATCGGACTCACGATCTGGGTGGCCCGCACGCTCAGCCGTAACGGCCGCGTCTTCATCGCCGACGTCCTTCACGGCGACGAGAAACTCGCGGACGCCGTCAACCACCTCCTGGTGGTCGGCTTCTACCTCGTGAACCTCGGCTTCGTCGCCCTCCACCTGCGCTCGGGCGAGCCGATGTACGACGCCCGCGGCCTCTTCGAGGTGCTCTCGGTCAAGCTCGGCGTCGTCCTGCTCGTCCTCGGCGTCATGCACCTCGGCAACGTCTGGGTGCTCAACAAGATGCGCCGCCGCGGAATCATGGAGCGCCGGCAGACGCCGCCGGTCGCCCCCCAGGGCTGGACCGCTCCGGCAGGGGTCTGACCGATGGCCCCGGCAGCGCGGACCACGGCCATCCGCCACCTGACCGTTCTCTACGACGCCAACTGCCCGGTCTGCGTCCACATCCGGCAGTGGCTCCTCGGGCAGCGGTGCCTGGTGCCGCTGTGGCTCGTCCCCGCCGCGTCCTTCGAGGCGCAGCGGCGGTTCCCGCGACTGGACCACGCCTCGACGCTCCGCGAGATCACCGTGGTCGGCGACCAGGGGCAGGTGTGGACCGGGACCGACGCCTTCATCGTGTGTCTGTGGGCGCTGGCCGAGCACCGGCCGAGGGCCGACTGGCTGGCCACCCCGGCAGGTCGGCCCTTCGCCAAGGCGGCCATGTACACGGTCGCCGCGGTGCGGCACGCCGTACGCACCGACGCCGAAGCGGAGCCCGGAGAAGCGGTCTGTGACGATCAGTGCTCCGCACCCCGATAGGCTCGGACACCGTGACAGATCAGAAGGCGCCCAAGAGCGAGCAGACCCGCACGCTCATCCTCGAAACCGCTCTCCGGCTCTTCCAGGAGCGCGGGTTCGACAAGACGACCATGCGGGCCATCGCCAAGGAGGCAGGGGTCTCGGTCGGCAACGCCTATTACTACTTCGCGTCCAAGGAGCACTTGGTCCAGGGCTTCTACGACCGGATCGGCGCCGCCCACCAGGCCGCCGTCCGGCCGATCCTGGACAGCGAGACCGATCTGCAGAAGCGGCTCGCGGGGGTGCTGACGAGCTGGCTGGACATCGCCGCTCCGTACCACGAGTTCGCGTCACAGTTCTTCAAGAACGCGGCGGATCCCGAGAGTCCGCTCAGCCCCTTCTCGCCGGAATCGGAACCGGCGCGCAGGGCGGCGATCGAGATGCACCGGGAGGTGCTGGCCGGGGCGAAGACGAAGGTGCCGGACGAGCTGGCCGACGTACTGCCGGAGTTGATGTGGCTCTCGCAGATGGGACTGGTCCTGTACTGGGTCTTCGACCGCTCGCCGGACAGTCAGAAGACGCGGCGCCTCGCGGAGCGCGGCGCGCAGCTGACGACGAGGGGCATCGTCCTCGCCCGGTTCCGGGTGCTGCGGCCGCTGGTGCGCGAGGTGCACGAGCTGTTCGCGGACTTCCTGCCGGGGATGGCGCAGACGGCGGTGTCCCGCAAGCGCGCCTCGGACCCGCACCCCGAAGAGGGCTGAGCCTCAGGCGCCGAGGACCAGCAGGGTCGCGACGGCGGGGCCGAAGGCGCCGCCGAGCTGGTAGCAGAGGGTGAACAGGCCGATGGCGCTGGGGCGCTGGGTCTGATCGGAGGCGCTCGCGACGGCGTGCGTCGACAGGATGGCGTTGGCGGCACTGGCGGTGAACACGCCCGCAGCGGTGGCCGCCAGGAGCAGCGGTCCCGAGGTGGCGTACGCCCCGGTGAGGGCGGCGAGCGCGCCGATCGAGACCAGGACCGTACGGACCACCGTGCGGCTCATCCGGGTCGAGGCGGCGGCGAGCAGCCAGGACAGGGCGGATCCGGCGAGCAGGGCGACCAGTTGACCGGTTCCGGCGGATGCCGCGTCCCATCCGGCGCGGTCGGCGAGCAGCCGGGGCACCGTGAAGAGCAGCGTGAAGTAGGACGCGGACAGGGCCAGCGCGAGCAGCGCGGAGACGACGAAGGCGGGCCGGCGGAGCAGGGCGGCGGGCACGAAGCCGGCCGGGCGGCGACGGACGTGCAGGGCGAGCAGCGCGGCGGCGGCGAGGGCCCCGCCCAGGGCCGAGAGCGGCGCGGTGGGCAGCAGGACCAGGGCGGTGGCGAGGGCGGTCAGCAGGGCGGCGCCCCGGGCGTCGAACCGGCCGGGCGCGGGCGGGGTCCCCGTACCGGCGTGCCGGATGACGGCGGGCAGCGCGAGCAGGGAGAGCGCGGAGACGGCGAGGGCGAGCCGCCAGGACAGGGAATCCGCGAGGGCCCGGCCGAGCAGCGGCCCGGCGGCGCCGAGCATGCCGAAGCCCGCGCTGATGACGCCCATACGGCGGGCGCTTCCGGCGAGGCTGATGGCGGCGGCCACCAGCCCGGCGCCCCCTGCGGCCTGGGCGCAGCGGCCGAGCAGGGTGAGCGGCAGCCACGGGGAGACGGCGACGAGCAGGGTGCCGGCGAGGACGAGCAGGGTGGCCGGCCGGAGCACCGCCGTCAGGCCGCGGTGGCGCAGCAGCCCGGCGAACAGCGGGGTGCCGACGGCCATGGCCCAGCCGAAGGCGGTGAGCAGCCAGCCGGCGGTGCCCGCGCCGACGCCGAGGGAGGTGGCCATGTCGGGGAGGATCAGCACCGGCGCGTTGGCCCCGGCGGCGATGGGGGTGGCCAGCAGGGCGAGCCAGAAGACGGGGACGGGACGGCGGGCCCCGGCGCCGGGCGCCTTCGGCGTCGCGGTCCCGCTTCCGGCGGGTCCGGTGGTGACGGACATGAACGGCCACTCCCCTTCATTTTCTCAACCTTAAGTATCTAAACGTTGAGATAAAAGCAGGCCGATTACCTCAGCGTCAAGTGTCTTAACGTTGAGGTAATCGCGGCTATCCTGGGCCCCATGAAGAACGACATGGTGGCCACCGTCGTCGGCCAATGGGCGGCCGAACGCCCCGACCTGGCGGACGAGCTGTGGCCCGTCGAGGTCCTGGCCCGGATCCAGCGGATGACGCGGATCATCGACAAGCAGCTCAAGACCTTCATGGCCGAACACGGGCTGGAGGTCGGCGAGTTCGACGTCCTGGCCAGCCTGCTCCGCTCAGGCCCGCCCTACGCCCTCACCGCGGGCTCCCTGATCCCGGCGGCCATGGTGACCTCGGGCGCCATCACCAACCGGATCGACCGCCTGGAGGCCAAGGGCCTGGTCGAACGCGTCCGCGACGACGCCGACCGGCGCTCGGTGCGCATCCGCCTGACCGAGCGCGGCCGGGAGCTCACCGGACGCGTCATGGAGGCGCACCTCGAGCACTACGCCCAGCTCCTGGCCCCACTGGACCGCGACACGTCCACCACCCTGGCCGAGGCCCTCCACCGCCTCCTCCTCGCCCACGGCGACACCCCGGGCGGCGGCTGAACCGCGACCACGCAGCCGCCGCGCAACGGATCCGCCGGCGCATCGCGTCCCGGGGCCCGGCCCAGGTGGTGCCCGGTCAGGCCTGGTACGAGGCGAGCTCGACGACCGTGATGTCGGACGGCGCGCCGACCCGGACCGGCGGACCCCAGGCGCCGGCGCCCCGGGACACGTAGAGCTGCGTGTCCCCGTACCGCTCCAGGCCCGCGACGGTCGGGTTCGCCAGCTCGGCGAGGTACTTGCCCGGCCAGAGCTGGCCGCCGTGGGTGTGGCCGGAGAGCTGGAGGTCCACCCCGTGGCGGACGGCGTCGTCGATGACGACCGGCTGGTGGGCCAGGAGCACGGAAGTGCGCGCGCGGTCGCGGTCCCCGAGGGCCGCCTGGAAGTCGGGGCCGTGCCCCTCCTTCTCGCCCGCGATGTCGTTGACCCCGGCGAGGTCGAAGTGCGGGAGCTCGCGGCGGGCGTTCTCCAGGGGTGTCAGGCCGAGTTCACGGACGTGGTCCACCCACTGCTGGGCGCCGGAGAAGTACTCGTGGTTGCCGGTGACGAAGAAGCTGCCGTGACGGGACCGCAGCCCGCGCAGGGGCTCGGCGGCCGGGCCGAGGTCGCGGACGTCGCCGTCGACGAGGTCGCCGACGATCGCGATCAGGTCCGGCTGCGTACGGTTGACCGCGTCGACGACCCGCTGGGCGTGGGCCCGGCCGAGGACCGGGCCGAGGTGGACGTCACTGACGACGGCGATACGGAAGCCGTGCGCCGCGCGGGGCAACCGGGCGAGGGGGACCTGGACCCGCTTGACGCGCGGCCCGCGGAGTACTCCGTAGGTTCCGGTGCCGACGGTGACGCCGGTCGCGACGACGGCCGCCGCCCCCAGCGTCCGCGCGACGAACACCCGCCGGCTGACCCCGCCGGGGGCCGCCGCCCCTCCGTCCGCGCCGGCCGCCCCGACGGATCCAACCACCGCGGTGACCGCGGGGGCCGTGACCGGGTCGGCCGTGACCATGGGGGCCGTGGCCGTGGGGGCCGGGCTCTGCGGGGCCGTCGCCGTCTCCGCCCCGTCCCCGCTCTGCCGCATGTGCGGCTGCGCCGCGTGGTGGGTCTGCGCCCCGGACCCGGTCACCGCACCGTCTGCGGCGGGGCCGTCGGGGCCCCGCCCCGAACCCGCGTGAACCAGCCCCTCCGGCGATCGAGGGGCGGGAGCCGCAGACCGGCGGAGCCAAAGGGCTCGGACCGGTTCCGTCAGGAGCACGGCCAGGGTCAGGTACAGCAGGACCGCCAGCCACATGAAGCCCGGCCACGCCACCAGCCGCTCCAGCCAGAACGGAGCCCCCAACCGGCCCGAGGTCAGGGCGGCCACCGACAGCAGCGGCAGCGCGAAGGCCAGGACGGTACCTGTACGGCGTACCGCACCCCCCGCGCGGGTCGTGTCACGGACCAGCCGGATCCAGAGCCACCGGTGGACGAGAACCAGCAGGGACAGCACCGCCGCCGCGACCGCGACGAAGACGAGAACGGTCATCGTGATTCCCGCCTCAGCGCCAGCAGGCCGCGCAACCCGATCACACCAACGGCCGTCCCCAGGAGAAAGGACGCCACGGCAAGGAGAAGGTGGACCCAGAAGTACCCCGTAGGATCACCGGCCGCGTCGAAAGCGAGGCCGCTGCTGTTCTTCCACAGGTTCCGGACGAAGGACACCCAGATGAACCAGCTCCACACTCCGAAGGCGAACAGGAACCAGGAGGCGCTGCGGCTGAGTTTCATGTCCCCAGTATCGGATTCCTACGCGGGAAGGACGCGCCGGGGTGGGCTGTACCGGCGGTGGTTGCGGCGGGTTGGCCGGTCAGCGACGGCAGACAGCCAATCAGGATGTACTTTCACCTGCGTGTATGCCAAGAAGACCGCGCTGACGGTCCTTTCCGCCGCGCTGCTGGTCCCTGCGGTCCTCGCGGCCTCCGCACACGCCGACCCCTCGGTGAAGCCCCCGGTCCCCGTCACGGACGGGAAGGGAAAGCCGCAGGCCCGCAAGGCGGCGGCCCCGGCCGCCCCCGCGCCGCCCGCCTCGATGTCCACGGTCGGCGGAGCGCGGCTCGGGCAGCCCGGGACCCAGGTGAACCTGCTGCCCGGCGCGCCCGCCCTGCCCGCCAACCTCAGCGGGCGCTCGTGGATCGTGGCGGACGCCGAGAGCGGCGAGGTCATGGCGGCACACAACGCGCACTGGCGGCTGCCCCCCGCCTCCACCCTGAAGATGCTCTTCGCCGACACCCTGCTGCCCGGCTTCCGCAAGGAGCAGGTCCACAAGGTCACCTGGGACGAGATGTCGGACGTCGGCCCGGGAAGCAGCCTGGTGGGGGTCAAGGAGGACCACGAGTACACCGTCCACGACCTGTGGCTCGGGGTCTTCCTCAAGTCCGGGAACGACGCCGTGCACGTACTTTCGGCCATGAACGGCGGCATCGAGAAGACCGTCAAGGACATGCAGGCGCACGCCGAGGAACTCCAGGCCCTGGACACCCACGTGGTCTCGCCGGACGGCTACGACGCCCCGGACCAGGTGTCGAGCGCCTACGACCTCACCCTCATCGCCCGCTCCGGGCTGCAGAAGCAGGACTTCCGGGAGTACGCCAGGACGGTGACCGCGGAGTTCCCCGGCAAGCACGAGCCCGGGAAGCCGCGCGAAACCTTCGAGATCCAGACCACCAACCGGCTGATGACGGGCGCGGGGGGCATCACCCCCTACAAGGGCATCGCCGGGGTGAAGAACGGCAACACCACCATGGCCGGCTCCACCTTCACCGGCGTGGCGCAGCGCGGGAACAGGAAACTGCTGGTCACGGTGATGAACCCGGACACGGGCGGCGCCAACTCGGTCTACGAGGAGACCGCCTCCCTCTTCGACTGGGGCTTCGCGGCGGCCGGCAAGGTCAAGCCTGTGGGCGAGCTGGTGCCACCGAAGAGCGCCGACACCACGTCCCTCGGCTCCCCCGCCAAGTCCCACGAGAACAACGCCTCGGCGGCCGGGGACGACTCCGGCAGCAGCGGCCTCGGCACGGCGGTCGGCATCGCGGGCGGCGCGCTGGCCGTCCTGGCGGGCGGGTCGTTCGCGTTCAACCGCCGCCGGCCCCGCGGCCGCCGCGGCTCGGGCGGCGAGAGCGGATGGGACAGCTGAGGGCTGGGCGGCCGGGGGCGGCTAGGAGGCCGGTTCCTCCTCCGTACCCTCCTCCGTACTGTAGTCGCGGGTCGACGTCCAGGCGGCGCAGAAGAGGAGCAGCTTCGCCGTGAAGTTGATCCAGAGGAGCAGGGCGATCGGGACGCCGAAGGCGCCGTACATGCTCTTCGCGGCGACCTCCCGGATGTACCCGCTGAGCAGCAGCTTCAGGAGCTCGAAGCCGGCCGCGCCGATCAGGGCGGCCTGGATCAGGCGGCCCCTCGCCGGTTCGACGCCGGGCAGCAGGGTCAGGACGTAGAGCAGGAGAAGGAAGGCCGCCAGCACACCCACGAGGAAGGCCCCGCCGCGCAGCAGCGCGCCGCCCGCGCCCTCGCGCGGGATCCCCAGGAGCTCGCCGAACTTGCCGACCGCGCTGGAGCCGACGATCGACGCCGCGGCCGAGCCGAGGGCCGCGCCGCCGAGGCCTAGGAGGACGAGGGCGTCCTTGCCCTTGCGGACGAAGGGGTTGCCCTCGTCCTCGTCGTCCTTCTCCCACACGGCGCGCAGGCAGTCGCGCATCGAGCCGACCCAGCCGATGCCGGTGAAGAGGAGAAGGGCGCCGGCGACGAGACCGACCGTGCCGGCGTTGGCGACGAGGGCGTCGAGGTCGAGCTGGTCGGAGATGCCGGGGACCTGCTCGGCGAGGTTCTTCTGGAGCGTGTCGAGCTGCTCCTGGCTGAGCAGGGCGGCCCCGACGGCGGCGGCCACGGTGATCAGCGGGAAGAGCGCGAGGAAGCTGATGAAGGTGATGGCGGCGGCGAGCCGGGTCCAGTGCACGTGGTCGAGACGCTCGTAGGAACGCCACGCGTGGGTCCGCGTCAGGGCGGCCACCAGCGGACCGATCACCGGGAGTTTCGTCAGCCAGTCCATGCGGTCACCGTAATTCAGACGCCGGAAATAGCCGGGATTGTCGCTTTCGGGGACTAAGTTCGTCGATTGTGACTTTTCCCCCGACGGCTCGTCCGTTCCACGCCCTGGTCCTGCGAAGGCTCCGTTTCCGCACCTTCCAGGCCCTGCGGCCGCTGCGTCAGGAGCGGCGTGCCGCCGCCTCCGCGGCCGTGTCGGTGGTCGACACGGACTGCGCCGGGACGCCGGTGGGGCCCGTACCGAAGGGGTACTCGCGCAGCTTGCGCCAGACGCCGTCCGAGCCCTGCTCGTAGAGCGCGAAGCCCTCGCACAGCCACTCGGCGGCGTAGTCCCCGAGCTCGGCGAAGGCCCGGTCCATCGCGTCCTCGGCGATCCCGTGGGCGACCGTGACGTGCGGGTGGTACGGGAACGCCAGCTCGCGGCTGAGCGGCCCCTCGGGATCACGGACCCGGCCCTGGAGGCGGGTGCAGCCCGCGGCACCCTCGGCGAGCTGGACGAAGACGACCGGCGAGAGGGGGCGGAAGGTTCCCGTCCCCGCCAGGCGCATCGCGAAGGAGCGGAAGGACTGCGCGACCTCGGCCAGGTGCGCCCGGATCAGCGGCAGCCGGTCCGTGTCCACCTCGGTGGGCGGTACGAGGGTGACGTGCGTGGGGATGCCGTGCGCGGCAGCGTCCCCGAAGCCCGCGCGCAGCCCCTGGAGCTGGCTGCCGTACGGCTCCGGGACCGCGATCGAAACGCCGAGCGTTACGGTCCCCACGTCTGTCTCCTCCGTCTGTCTGTTGGCGCGGATGCGCGATGCGCGGATGCTGCCGCCTCAGTGTGGCGGCAGCACCCCCTCGACCGCCAGAGCCTCTGGGCGTCAGTGCTTGGCGGGCAGGAAGCCGAGGCGGTCGTACGTCTGCGCCAGGGTCTCGGCGGCGACCGCGCGGGCCTTCTCCGCGCCCTTGGCCAGGACGGAGTCCAGCGTCTCCGGGTCGTCCAGGTATTCCTGGGTGCGCCGCTTGAAGGGTGTGACGAAATCGACCATCACGCCGGCCAGGTCGGTCTTCAGCGCGCCGTAGCCCTTGCCCTCGTACCGGGTCTCCAGGGCGGGGATCGTCTCGCCCGTGAGAGTGGAGTAGATCGTGAGCAGGTTGCTGACGCCGGGCTTCTTCTCGGTGTCGAAACGGATCTCGGCCTCGGTGTCGGTGACCGCGCTCTTGATCTTCTTCTCGGTGACCTTGGGCTCGTCGAGGAGGTTGATCAGGCCCTTGGGGGACGAAGCCGACTTCGACATCTTGATCGCCGGGTCCTGGAGGTCGTAGATCTTCGCGACCTCCTTGACGATGTGCGCGGCGGGGAGCGTGAAGGTCTGGCCGAAGCGCTGGTTGAAGCGCTCGGCCAGGTCGCGGGTCAGCTCGATGTGCTGGCGCTGGTCCTCGCCGACCGGGACGGCGTTCGCCTGGTAGAGGAGGATGTCGGCGACCTGGAGGATCGGGTACGTGAACAGGCCGACGGTGGCGTTGTTCGCGCCCTGCCTGGCGGACTTGTCCTTGAACTGGGTCATCCGGCTGGCCTCGCCGAAACCGGTGATGCAGTTCATCACCCAGCCGAGCTGCGCGTGCTCGGGCACGTGGCTCTGGATGAACAGCGTGCAGCGGTCCGGGTCCAGGCCGGCCGCGAGGAGCTGCGCGGCGGACAGGCGGGTGTTCGCGCGGAGATCCTTCGGATCCTGCGGCATGGTGATCGCGTGCAGGTCGACGACCATGTAGAAGGCGTCGTGCGTCTCCTGTAGTGCGACGTACTGGCGGATGGCTCCGAGGTAGTTCCCGAGGTGGAACGAACCGGAGGTGGGCTGGATACCGGAGAGCGCGCGAGGACGATCAGAAGCCATGGCTTCATTCTCTCAGGTTGGGGGCGCGGTTCGGCCCCGCGCTGGCCGGAACCGGTCCGCGCCGCGGGGCCGGCGCCGGGCCGCACGCGGGTACCGGACGGTAGCGACCCGTCCGGATCTTGCCCCGGCCGAGCGACCGCTTTCCCTTCCTCCCGCCCCCGGGGTGCCGCCCCGCCCCGGCGCCTCAAACGCCGGCGGGGCTGGTTCGTGCTGGGGCCCCCGGCCCGGCCAACCGCTGGACGGGGCCTCCCACACTCCGTCCGCCCCTGCGCCTCAAACGCCGGCGAGGCCGGGTTGGGCTCCGGCCTCAGGCCCGGCCAACCGCTGCACCGGGCCTTCCGGGCGCCGCCCAGACCCGCGCCTCAAACGCCGACGAGGCCGTTGCGGCTGAAGCGGACCAGCAGCCGCCGGTGCTGCATGTCGACCACCGGCCGCGGCGCCGTCAACGTGGATCCGGCGCCCGGCAGCTTCAG
>NZ_JBSFTP010000085.1:0-32085 GCF_053591315.1 Streptomyces sp. NPDC003042 | reverse complement strand
CCCTCCACCAGGTCGGGAGCGGACAGCGCGGCGCAGGACACGCGGTACTCCTGCTCCAGCACCCGCTCCAGCGAGCCCAGTTCGGCCAGCAGGGGGCCGAGGGTCCGCGGCCCGCTCGCGTTGGCGAGTACCACCTCGTGGCCCGCGGCCACCAGGATGCGGGCCAGGGTGGATCCGATCCGGCCGGTGCCGATGATGCCCGTGTTCATACCGCTCCTCAGTCCTCGGTCGTCGTCGGTCGTCCTCAGTCCATGCCGATCCAGACCGACTTGGTCTGGGTGTAGCTCTCCAGGGACTCCGGGCCGCACTCGCGCCCGTAGCCGGAGGCCTTGTAGCCGCCGTAGGGCACGGCGGGGTCGTACTGGTTGTAGCAATTCACCCAGACCGTCCCGGCCTTGATCTGGGAGGCGACCCGGTGGGCGCGCCGCAGGTCCTTGGTGTGGACTCCGGCGGCGAGGCCGTAGGCGCTGTCGTTGGCGATGCGGACGGCGTCCTCCTCCGTGTCGAAGGGGATGATCGACAGGACGGGGCCGAAGATCTCCTCCTGGGCGATGCGCATCCCGTTGTCGACGCCGGTGAAGACGGTCGGCAGGAAGTACAGGCCCTGGCTGGAGGCGCCCTCGGGGGTCCAGCCGGCACCGCCGGTGCGCAGGACGGCGCCTTCCTTCTCGCCGATCTCGATGTAGGAGCTGACCTTGTCGAACTGACCCTGGTGGGCCAGCGGTCCGAACAGCGTGGCGGGGTCGCGCGGGTCGCCGGGCTTGAGGGCGGCGGCCCGGCGGACCAGGCGTTCGACCATCTCGTCGTGGATGGGACGGTGCAGCAGCAGCCGGGAGCCGGCGGTGCAGATCTCGCCCTTGTTGTAGTAGATGCCGAAGAAGGCGAGTTCCTCGGCGGCGTCGAGGTCGGCGTCGGCGAAGACGATGTTGGCGGACTTGCCGCCGAGTTCCATCGTCACCTTCTTCAGGGTCCCGGCCGCCTTGCGGATGATGGACTGGCCGACGACGGTGGAGCCGGTGAAGGCGATCTTGTCGATGCCGGGGTGGTCGGTGAGGGTCTCTCCCAGTTCCACGCCCGGACCGGTGATCACGTTCAGCACACCGTCGGGGATCTCCGCCTCCTGGAAGAGCTCCGCGATCTTCAGGGCGGTCAGCGGGGTGGCCGGCGAAGGTTTGTGGACCACCGTGTTCCCCGCCGCGAGCGCCGGGGCGATCTTCGTCATCGACAGCAGCAGCGGGAAGTTGAACGGGGTGATGGCGCAGACCACGCCCAGCGGTTCGCGCAGGGTGTAGGCGAGCTGTCCGCCGGCCGGGGCCCTGGAGGAGCCGTCGACCCGGGTCACGGCGCCCGCGTAGTAGTGCATGAGCTGGGCGGCCATGGGGGCGTCGACCGTGCTGGAGAAGGCGAACGGCTTGCCCATGTCCACCGTCTCCAGCAGGGCGATCTCCTCCAGGTCCCGCTCGATGAGCTCACCGACCCGGTTGAGGCGCAGCGCACGCTCCTGGGCGGACAGCCGGCTCCACGGGCCTTCCTCGTACGCCGTGCGGGCGGCCGCGACGGCCGCGTCCGCGTCGGCCGCGGTGGCCTGGGCCACCGGCACGATCTCCTGTCCGTCCACGGGGCTGACGTCCGGTTCGCTGCGGCCGTCCCGGGCCGGTACCCATTTGCCGCCGATGAACAGCTTGCCGGGATTGGCCAGGGGCTGGCCGCTGAGCTCGCGCTTGGTCATGGCTGCACCTTCCGGTGTGAGTGCGGGGCGGTGTCCCTGGGGGGTGTCCGGCCCTGATCCGCCGGACACCCCCTAGCCCTGTGCGAGCTGCGTCAGGAACGTCTCGGCGAGGGCCTTGGAGGAGTACGGGTTCTGGCCGGTGGTGAGCCTGCGGTCCACCACCACGTGCGAGTCCCAGATCGCTTCGGCCTTCTCGTAGCGGGCGCCGAGGCGGGTGAGTTCGGCCTCCAGGATCAGCGGGAGCCGGCCGGCCATGTTGGTGACCATCTCCTCGCTGTGCGAGAAGGCCGTCATCCGGTAGCCCTCGAACGGCCAGCAGCCCTCGCCGTCGCGCAGGGCGAGGAGCGCGGTGTGGCCGTGGCAGACGGTGGCGAGCGGCTTGTCCTGGGCGAGGGCCCAGCGCAGGATCTGGGCGAGTTCGTCGGACTTGGGCAGGTCGCCGATGGCCCCGTGTCCGCCGCTGATGTAGATGCCGTCGTATCCGGCGATGTCCTTCTCGCCGAGGGATTCCAGAGCGAGGGGCTGCTTCAGCTGGGGGGTCTCGGCGATGATCCGTACGTAGGCGGCGGCGTTGGCCGCGTCCTCGTCGGGTGATCCCTCGGGGCGCACCCACCGCAGGAACTGGGCGTCGACGCTGGTCTGGTCGACCGTGGGGGCTTCGCCTCCGATCGTCGCCACGTCCACGGTGTGGCCGGCGTCCCGGAAGAGGGTGTAGGGAACCACGAATTCCTCGGCCCAGAATCCCGAGGGGTGTTGTTCCCCGTCCAGCAGGTGGAGCGTGGCCTTTGCCGTCATGACGACGAGAATCTTCATGACTCTCTCCTTGTTCTGGATTCGCTGCCGATTCAACACGCCCCCTCGGCGGGGGCGTAAGGGGGTGACGTCAGGCCCGTGATACTTCGTCACGTGCGTCCAACGCCGAGAGGATGGAGCGGAATTCATCGACCAGGGGGTGGCCGGGATGGGCTTCGGCGAATATGCGTTCTCCGTACAGCGCCGCCATTTCCGGTACGTACGGCAGAATTCCCGCCAGCGGGGCCCCGTAGACGTCCTCGGCCCGCCGGCGCACCGCTTCCCGGTCGATGCCCTCGGGCGCCATGCTCAGCACCAGGGCCCGCCGGCAGGCCAGCCGTCCGGCCAGGGCGACGGTCTCCTCGACCCCGGCGAGGTCGATGCGGTCCGCCCGCGCCATGATCAGTACGACGTCGGCGCTGCCCATGGCGGTCACCGACTCGTTGTTGAGCCCCGCGTGTGTGTCGAGCAGCAGGACGTCGAGCCCGTAGTGGACGGCCAGCCGGTCGAAGCCCTCCGGCAGCAGCCCCACGTCGTACCCGGTGGTCATCAGCTCGCGCAGTTCAGCGGTCCCGGTCCGCGCCGGTACGACGTACAGCCCGGGCAGGCCGGTCTGCCGGGCCGCGGCCTCGATCTCGCAGCGGCCGAGCAGGTAGTCGGCCAGCGAGCCGGCGCCCGGCCCGAGTCCGAAGAGGAGGTCCAGGGTGGGCGACTGGAGGTCGGTGTCGACCACCCCCACCCGGCGCCCCCCGGCCGCGAGGAGCAGCGCGAGGTTCGCCAGCACCGAGGACTTTCCGGTGCCGCCGCGGTGCGAGTGCACCACGATGGTCCGGGTCATCGGGCCACCACCCGGTAGCCGCTGCCGCCCGCGTGCGGCCCCCGCGCCGCACGTGGCCGGTGCAGGGCCAGCATGGTGACGTCGTCGTGCTGTTCGGCGGTGCCGGTGTGTTGGCGCACCGCCAGGTCCATCCGGTCGACCAGGTCCCGGCCGCTCGCCGGGGGGCCGCCGAGCAGTTCCAGCATTCTGTCGTCACCGAGGAAACTGCCCTCCGGGCAGCGGGCCTCGGGCACTCCGTCGGTGAACACGAAGAGGGTGTCGCCCGGGTTCAACTGGGCGTAGCCGAGGGTGTAGACGCAGTCGGGCAGTACGCCGACGGCCGGTCCGGTGACCTCCAGCGGCCGGGGCACACTGCCGTCGGCCGAGAGCAGCAGCGGTGGGTTGTGGCCGCCGTTGATGTAGACGAGGCTGCCGGTCAGCGGGTCCAGGACGCCGAAGAAGAGCGTGGCGAAGTAGCCCTGCCGCAGGTGGTTGCGGGTGAGGTAGCCGTTGGTGGCCGTGACCGCGTTGAGCAGCGGGGTGGCGCCGACGACCGGGGTCCGCCGGCTGCCGCCGGTGCGGCCCGCGGCCATCAGGTGCTGGAGTCCGCTGTTCTCGGCGGTGTGGCGCAGCAGGGAGCGGATGAGTGCCATGAAGAGGGCAGCGCCGACGCCCTTGTCGCAGACGTCGGCGACGACGACCGCGAGCCGCCGGCCGCGGGAGAGCTCGAAGACGTCGTAGAAGTCCCCGGCGACCTGGCGCGCGGGCCGGAAGCGCACGTCGATCTCCCAGCCGGCCGGGACGGGCAGCGATTCGGGCAGGAAGCCCGCCTGGATCTCCCGGCCGATCTCCAGTTCCTTCTCGTAGCCCATGAGTTCGGCGCGGGCGTCCGCCTCGCGCAGGGTGCGGCCGAGTCCGGCCCGCTCGGAGCAGCTGTGCAGGCGGGCGCCGACGAGGGCCGGCAGGAAGGGCGGCACGAGGTAGTCGTGTCCGAGGCGGACGTGTTCCTCCAGGGCGGCGAATTCCGCCACGGTCCAGACGACCACGATGGGGGCCCCGGCCCAGCGGCGCAGCCGGCGTACGGCGGTCCGTACGGCCACCCCGTCGGCCTCGGCGGGGGCGAGCAGCACGTCGGCGACGGGCAGTGCCTCCACTGGGCCGTCGCGCAGCTGGGCCAGCGTGCGGGTGACGAGTTCCGCGTCCATCGTCCGCAGTGCGTCGAGCAGTTCGGGCGGCGGGGGCGGGTACTCGTCAAGAATGATCACGGTCGTGGAGGGCATGGGTCAGTCCCCTCAGCCATCACGGTCAGCGTGCTGATGTTGCGGCCGTCCCTGCGGGCGTACGTGTACGCGTCCACGCTGGTCAGCGCCAGGTGGATGCCGAGGCCGCCCACCCGCCGCCGCTCCGGGGGGACCCCGGGGGCGGGGGGCAGGCGGCCTTCGACGGGGTCGAAGGCGGGTGCGGTGTCCTCGATGACGATCCGCACCCCGTCGGGACCGGAGCGGCCGCGGACGGTGATCCGCCCGTCGCCGCCCGGGTACCCGTGCATGACGATGTTCGTGGCCAGCTCGTCCACGGCCAGCCGGATCCGGTACGTGGCCCCTTTGCCCAGGCCCGCCCGGCCGGCCAGCCGCAGGACGAACGCGGCGATCTCGCCCAGTGCCCCCACCGTCGCGGGCACCTCCAGTACGTCGGGCTTCCTCGCCAGTTCCACCATCGCGCTCACCTCGGCCGGCCGTCGCGGTCAGTCGTCGGAGAGCAGGATGCTGCGGTCGAGGCCGGCCGTCCGGATGGTCCGGGAGACGGGCTCGATCGCGCCGACCACCTTGATGGTGACGTCGGCCCCCACCTTCTGCTGGGCGAAGACCAGGGAGCGCAGTCCGGCGCTGGCCATGTAGCCGACGCCGGCCATCCGGATCTCGACGATGCTGGTGCCGTGGCCGGCGGCCTTCTCGATGGTCTGGTGGAAGTCCGGTGCGGTCTTGGCGTCCAGCTCGCCCGTCAGTTCGATGACGGTGGTGTCGCCCTCGATGGTCAGGGACACGGAAAGCGGCATGTCAGGTCTCCTCGGGTCAGGGCGTCTCAGGCGTCTCGGGGATCGGGATGGTCGGTACGGCCCACCAGGATCACGACCGAGCGCGGCCCGATCAGGTACTTGCCGGCGTTGTCCAGCTCCTGCTCCGCCCCCGGGCTGCGGATGTCGTGCGGCGCCTCGGCGCCGGTGTCCGCGAACAGGTGCCAGCTGCGCCCGCCGGGCAGGGCGGGCAGTTCCAGGTCGTGCGATTCCCAGTGGGAGTTCATGGCCACGTACACCACGTCGTCGTCGCCGGTGCCGCAGCGGGCCACGGCCAGCAGCCGGCTCTCGGCCGACCAGTCGGGCTGCCAGGCCCGCTCGCCGTGCCAGCTGATGTCGGGCAGTCCGAGGTTCTCCCGGAGCGCTCCGGTGGGGTGGGAGGTGGAGCGCAGCTCGCGGTGGTGCTTGCGGAAGGAGATCATCTCCCGCGTGAACCGGAGCAGTTCGGCGTTGTCGTCGACCTGGTCCCAGTCGAACCAGGAGAGTTCGTTGTCCTGGCAGTACGTGTTGTTGTTGCCCTGCTGGGTGCGTGCGACCTCGTCCCCGGCCAGCAGCATCGGGATGCCCTGGCTGGTGAAGAGGATCGCGAGGGCGTTCTTCATCTGGCGCAGCCGCAGGGCGTTGATCTCCGGGTCGTCGGTGGGGCCCTCGGCGCCGCAGTTCCAGCTGGCGTTGTCGTTGCCGCCGTCGTTGTTGCCCTCGCCGTTGGCCTCGTTGTGCTTGTCGTTGTAGGAGACCAGGTCGGCGAGGGTGAAACCGTCGTGCGCCGTCAGGAAGTTGACGGAGGCCGCCGTCCCGCGACTGGAGTACAGGTCGGGCGAGCCCGCGATCCGCGTCGCCAGTTCCCCGGTGACCCCTGGGTCGCCCTTGAGAAAGCTGCGGACGGTGTCGCGGTACTTGCCGTTCCACTCCGCCCAGCGGCCGTACGCCGGGAAGTTGCCGACCTCGTAGAGTCCGCCCGCGTCCCAGGCCTCGGCGATGAGCTTGGTGTGCCGCAGGACCGGGTCGAAGGCGAGCAGCTCCAGCAGCGGCGGGTTGGGCAGCGGGGTGCCGTCCAGGTCCCGGCCGAGGATGGCCGCGAGGTCGAAGCGGAAGCCGTCGACGTGGTAGTCGGCGACCCAGTGGCGCAGGCAGTCGAGCACGTAGTTGCGCACGACGGGGTGGTTGCAGTTGACCGTGTTGCCGGTGCCACTGAAGTTGAAGTAGTACCCCTCGGGCGTGAGCATGTAGTACGTGGCGTTGTCGAGCCCCTTGAAGGAGATCGTCGGGCCCTGCTCGTTGCCCTCGGCGGTGTGGTTGAAGACGACGTCGAGGATGACCTCGATGCCGGCCGCGTGCAGGTCCTTGATGAGCGTGCGGAACTCGTCGCCCTGCATGCCGTAGCGTCCGGTGGCCGCGTAGCCGGCCTTGGGCGCGAAGAACGAGACGGTGTTGTAGCCCCAGTAGTTGAAGAGCTTCTCGCCGGTCTCCGGGTTGCTGCGCGGGTTGTCGCTCTCGTCGAACTCGAACACCGGCAGCAGCTCGATGCAGTTGACGCCGAGCTCCTTCAGGTACGGGATCTTCTCCCGCAGTCCCGCGAAGGTGCCCGGGGCGGTGACCTGGGAGCTGGGGTGCCGGGTGAAGCCGCGCACGTGGGCCTCGTACACGACGAGGTCCTCGGCGGGGATCCGCAGCGGGGTGTCGTCCGCCCAGTCGAAGTCCTGGAGGCAGACCCGCGAGCGGTACTGGTAGCCGCGGCTGTAGTCCGGCTCCACGCCCCACACGTCGCGGCCGGCGATCAGCCGCGCGTAGGGGTCGGAGAGGACCTGCCGGGCGTCGAAGCGGTGGCCTATGGCCGGGTCGAAGGGGCCGTCGGCCCGGTACCCGTACTCGATGTTCTCGTGGTCGAGGCCGAAGACCGTCATGGCGAAGACGCTGCCGGTGCGGAACTCGTCGGGGAATTCCAGCTCGGCCATCGGCTCGGGCTCTCCGCGCTTGAAGATGACCAGGGTCATGGAGGTGGCCTGGTCGGAGAAGACGGAGAAACTGACCCCGCCGGGGACCACGTTGGCCCCGAAGGGGAACGGCTTGCCGGCGCGGACGCGGTACCCGCCCACCTCGTGGGTCGGGTACGCGTCGACGCGCAGGACCTGCTCGGACCCGGGCTCGCTCATCGCACGGCCTTCGCTTTCGCCTTGGCCGCGGCGGCCGCGGCCTCGCCGGTCTCGAAGAAGTCGAGGAAGCCGGTGGCCGACATGACGAACCGGACTTCCTCGCTCACCCCGTAGAGGGTGACGGCGACGCCGGCGTGCTGGGCCTCGCGGTAGACGACGAGCAGGGTGCGCAGGCCCGCGCTGGAGACGTAGCTGACGGCGGTGAGGTCGATCTTCAGCGGCCTGCCCTCGCGGACCAGCGGCAGCAGTGCCTTGAGCAGCGAGCCGGATGTCTCGCTGTTGATCTCACCGGTCGCGACGAGCACGGTGCCCGACTTGTTCCGGCGTTCCTTGACGTTGAGACTCATTGCTTTCCCCTCTGATTGGGGCGCCCCCCGTTGAGCGCGCGGTGCCTTGGAGAACACGGTGTCCTGGAGACCTACTTGGTCACTGGACGCAGCCGGACCTTGACCTTGACCCGCCCCTGGACGTCGGGCAGCCGTACGGTGAGGCCGTCGGCGTCGAATTCCTCGTACGGCTTCTCGTCGATCTCGACGGACGCGATCCGCACCGAGCCGGCCGGCAGCAGGTCGGGCGAGACGCGCAGGACGCGGTCGGGCAGAGCGGTCGGGTCGGGCTGGAAGTGGAAGTCCATCTCCCTGCCGTTGATCAGCAGGTTGTTGTAGACGGCGCCGAGGTAGCACAGCTCCGCCGAGTGGTACATGGACATCGAGTGGCTGCCCTTGAGCCGCTCGGTGCCGAGCAGGTACGGCGTACCGCTGGCGAGCACGTTGAAGTAGACGGCTCCCTCGTCGTGGTCGAGGAAGAAGGTGTTGTAGAAGGCCTGGGCCTGCCGGGCCTCGCGCAGGTTCGCGTCGCCGCCGACCGTGCCGCCCAGGATGAGGTAGGCGAGGATCGCCTGCTCCTGCTGCCACCAGGCCTTGCGGTCGTGCCAGGCGAACCGGTACGCCTCCTGGTCGTCCTTGACCCGCTCCACCACGTCGTACCAGCCGCCGCGCTGTACGTCGCTGCCGACGGCCGGCATGATCTCGCCGATCTTGCGGGCGAGCTCCTCGTACGCGGGCTTGGCCTTCAGCGAGTTCATCCGCATCAGGTTCCAGGCGATCTTGAGGTTGTGGCCGACGACCGCGCGGTTCTGCTGCCAGCTGTGGGTGGTGTCGTGCGACCAGTCGCGGTGGAAGCGCTCCTGGACGAAGGGGCTGTTCTTGTAGTCCGGGAAGCGGTCCGCGATGGTGTCGAAGGTGTACTCCAGGAAGTCGGCGTACTTCTGGTCGCCGGTCGCCAGGTACAGGTTGATCAGGTAGGCGGGCGCGTGGTCGCCGACCGAGTTCCAGTTCTTGCGCTCGGCGTTCTCGCCGAGGGACTCGTGGTCGGCGCTGAAGAGGATCGGGTCGATGTGCGAGTAGTAGCCGCCCTGCTCCGGGTCGAGGAAGAACTTGTCGAACAGCCGGATGGTGGCGTCCGCGTCGTTCTTGATCCGGATGTCACCGGTGACCCTGTACGTCTGGATGGGACCGGCCAGCGCGTAGATCTGCTCGTACATCGGGATCGCGTCGTAGTCGTCGGAGAACTCCGAGGTGAACAGCTTGCGCTCGCTGTCCCCGTCGACGCTGATGCCGTGGTACCAGAAGACCACGTCCTCCTCGCTGTCCACGACCCGCATGTGCTTGCGCAGGTACTCGGTACCGCGCTCGGCGACCTCCAGGTACTCGTCCTTGCCGGTCAGCAGATAGGCCGAGGCCATGCCGTAGACCAGGCGGGAGATGGTGTCGGTCTCCTGGACGTGGCTGGGGGTCTTGTCGCCGCCGAGCCGGATCTCGGTGCGGTACTCGGCGAAGTCCACCGGTCCGTCACCGAACTGCGCCCGCTTGTAGAAGTCGGCCAGCGACTCGATCTGCCTGATCCACCAGCTGGGCTCCTCGAAGCGGTAGTCCTCCGCCCCGCGGCCCAGGAACACCAGGCGCTTGGCCTCGAACCGGCCCCCGTCCTGCGGGTAGTGGATCCCGTAGACGAAGAGGAACCGGCCCGGGGAGAGCATTTCGTCGATGTGCCCGGAGGCGTCGATGTACGGCTCGTCCAGGTTGCGGACCAGCTCGGCGCTCGGGTCACCGGCGAGCGAGACGTCGAACTCCCGGCCGTCGGACGTCTTGACCCGCAGGATCCGGGACCCGGAGTCGAAGCGGACGACGTAGCCCGCGATCGTGTCGGAGAAGGAGAAGCTCAGCGAGCCCGCCATGTCATGCACCGTCCTTGTCGTGTGAGCGGTCGTCCTCGAATCCCTGGCTGACCTCGACGATCACCCCGTCGGGATCGCGGACCCACACGGTCCGCCAGCCGCAGATGAAGTCGTCGAAGTCCAGCGGCCCCAGCGTCACTTCGGCCGCGTCGCCCAGCTCCGCCAGGAACGCGTCCACGCTGTCGGTCTGGAAGGCCAGGTGCCGCATCCGGCCCGGGGCCTGCGGCCCGTCGCCCTGCGCCGCGCCCGCCGGTTCGCCTGCCTGTCCGCCCGCCGGTTCGCCGGCCGCCGTGAAGAGCTCCAGGTACGCGTCCCCCTTGCGCAGGAACACGATCCGCGCCTCGCCGAGGTCGACCACCCGGGCCCGGGAGAAGCCGAAGTAGCGGGTGTAGAACTCCTCGGTGGTCTTCTGGTCCGTGCAGTTCAGGCCCACGTGCGACCAGGTCATCGGGCCCGGCATCAGGCGGCCCCCCGGCCCCGCCCGGCCGCGATCAGCTCGATGATCCGGCGGGCGAAGAGGTGGTGGTGGGCGCCGGTGCGGCCGGTGACCAGGTCTCCGTCGACCACCACGTCCTCGTCGACGTACTGCGCGCCCATGTTTCGCACGTCACCGATGAGGTTGTTGTGGCACACCACCTTGCGGCCGCGCACCTTCCCCGGGATCGAGGCGGCCAGCCACATGCCGTGGCAGATGATCCCCTTGAGCACCGTCGGCTCCTCGAAGGCCCGGCGCAGCAGCTCCGTCGCCGGGGCCAGCTGGTCCACGTCCTCGGTGTAGCGCAGCCGGTCGGCCACCATGCCCGAGGGCACGATGATCGCCGCGTACCGGCGCAGCTCCTCGTCGCTCAGCCCCTCCAGGGACCGGTCGGCGGTGAAGGGCGCCCGGTACTCGTGCCCCGAGAAGGTGAGGGAGTCGTTGCCCCACAGTCGGGTCAGGAAGTCGACCTCGGCGCCCTCCTCCGCGAAGCGGCGCTCGTAGTAGAAGATCTCCGGCTCGTAGAAGTCGCTCTCGACCAGGACCGCGATCCGGGTCCCGCTCAGCGCACCCTCGCGCAGTACGGCGTCAGGCACGGGAGTCCCCCTTCAGGAAGTCCGCCGCGCGCTCGGCGATCATCGCGATGGCGGTGTGGCAGTTGCCCGACGGGACGGCGGGCATCACGCTGGCGTCCACGACACGCAGGCCCCGTACGCCGTGCACCCGCAGCTCGGGGTCGACGACGGAGAGGTCGTCGATGCCCATGCGGCAGGAGCCGGCCTGGTGGTGGTAGCTCTCGGACTTCTGCTTCACGAAGGTCCGCAGGTCCTCGTCGCTCACGTAGCCGGGACCGGGCTGGAGCTCCTGCTTGTACCAGGGCGAGAAGGCGGAGGTCGCGAAGATCTCCCGGGCCAGCCGGACGCCCTGCACCATCCGCTCCAGGTCCCAGCGGTCGCCGAGGTAGTTCGGGTTGATCAGCGGGTGGGCCAGCGAATCGGCGCTCGCCAGCTTGATCCAGCCGCGCGAGAGCGGCCGTACGACACCCGGCAGGATGGACACCGTGTTCGGGTGGTCCTGCCCGACGATCACGTCGAACGGCACGTGCACGAAGGCGATCTGGAGGTCCGGCGCCGGCAGTCCGGGCCGGGAGGACAGGAACAGCGCGCTCTCCGACAGGTTCTGCGCGGGCGGCGGGAGTTCCTGGGTGACCTCGGCCATCAGCCCGGTCAGCACGTGGTTGTGGAAGTTCTCCCCCACCCCGGGCAGGGCCGCGACGGTCCCGATGCCGTGCTCGCGCAGTTGCTCGGGATGCCCGATGCCGGAGAGCAGCAGCAGCTTGGGGGACTCGATCGCCCCGGCGGCCACGATGACCTCCCGGCGGGCCCGTACGGTGTGCTGCCCGGGTGCGGAGACCCGGCTGTGGGCGTCGCGCACGGTCCGGCCCTCGAACGACGCGGGCGGCGCGAGCTGGACGTACTCGACGCCCGTGCAGGTGTCCCCGTCGACGAGCAGCCGGGTCGACTGCGCGCTGGTGCGCAGCGTCAGGTTGGGCCGGTCGAGCGCGGGTTCCAGGTAGGCGGCGAGGACGCCCTGGCGGCGGCCGTCGGCCACGTCGATGTGGTGCCAGCCGGTGCCGAAGAGCCCGCGCCGCGGCCCGTCGGTGTTGAAGTCGGCGATCTCCTGGTGGCCCAGTTCGACGGCGGCGTCGATGAAGGCGCGCGAGACCGGGTTGGGCCCGTGCCGTCCGGCGTTGGTGATCCGCTGCGGTCCGGCGGTGCCGGTGGTGGCGGCGGTGGCGTCCTCCTGGCCCTCCAGCAGGGCGAAGTACGGCAGGACGTCCTCGTACGCCCAGCCGGCCGCGCCCTGGTAGGCCCAGTTGTCGAAGTCCGAGGCGTGGCCCCGGATGTGCATCATGATGTAGAGGTTGCTGCTGCCGCCGGGGGCCTTGCCGCGCGGTTCGTACGTACGGCGTCCGCCGAGGCCCGGCTGCGGGACGCTGGTGTAGCCCCAGTCGACGGGCCCGCCGAGCAGCTTGTACCAGGAGGACGGGTCGTCCACCTCGGGCGGGATGCGGGGGCCGCCGGCCTCCAGGACGAGGACGGAGACGTCCGGGTCCTCGGAGAGCCGGGCCGCGAGCACGCTGCCGGCGGTGCCGGAGCCGACGATCACGTAGTCGTACTGTTCCGTGGCCACGAGTCCGCCCCCTCAGCCCTGGCTCAGCACCTGGAAGGGAACGGTGTCGTGGTAGTTCGCCATGTAGGCGATCCGTCCGTCCACGATCCGGAAGAAGTTCATGACGTCGGCCTCGATGGCCTCGCCGGAGGCGCTGACGGCGGTGAGGTGGGAGACGGCCGCGGCCTTCTCCCCGTCGACCAGGAAGTGCACGGGCTCGTTGCGGAAGACCCGGTACATGGTCCCCATGCCCTTCATCATCGAGCGCAGGGTGTCCAGGCCCTCGATGTGTCCGGCGAGCTGCTCGTCCATGACCTGGTCCTCGGCGAACAGGTCGCACCAGCGGTCCCAGTCCCCGGCGTTGGCGTACTGGTAGTACTTCGTCAGGATCTCTTCGGCATCCATCGCGCTCATCCCATCCCCCTATCGGTCCCTGCGGGTTCCGTCCGGCGCGAAGGGCGCCCAGAACTGGCTGAAGGCAGTCGCCGTGTCACCGAAGAGCCCGTCGCGGCCCTCGACGATCCGGCCGCCGCGCCACCGCATGAAGTGGAAGACCGGGTAGTCCATCCGCTCGTACGGAGAACTGCTCGATCCGTCCGCGCCGTCGCGCAGGGCGACGTTGCGGCACACGTCGGCGCTGCAGTCCTCGCCGACCAGGACGGCCTCGATGTCCATCCGGAAGGTGCCGCCGGTGAGCTTGTGGGTCTGGCCCATCAGCTCCAGGAAGGCGTCCAGGCTCCCGTACCAGCCGGCCAGCGGGTGGTTGCCCGGCACCAGCCAGCGCAGGTCCTCGGAGTAGTACTCCAGGATGCGCGCGCGGTCGCCGGAGCCGAGAGCGCGGTAGGCCGCCTCGACGCGCTCGCGTGTCACTTCGCTCATCGTCGCCGCCCTCTCAGAGCGAGCCCGAACCGGGCATCGGCGCCAGTTCGTTGACGGTGTACTGCTTGATCAGCGGTCCGTCGGGGCCGGCCACCACGGTCCAGGTCTGGTCGGCGTCGAAGCCGAGCCACTGGCTGCGGGCGGCCGGCGGGTCCCAGATCTTGGCCTGCCAGTTCACGAGGACGCGGACGATGGCCCGGTCGCCCTCGATGACGGGCTCCACCTTCGTGACCGTGTGCACCTCGTCGAAGAACCGGCCGGTGACGGCGGCGTACCAGCGGCCGAAGCCCTGGTGTCCGAGGAAGGTGTCCTCGGGGACCTTGAATTCCAGGTCCTCGGTGATGAGGGCGAGCACCCGGTCCAGGGGTTCGTGCCGGTCCAGGGCCACGTACCAGTTCTCGGTGAACGTGCGGATCGCGTCCTCGGTCAGCCGCTCGGCGGGCATGCGGTCTCCTCCTGTCCGTCGGTGTGTGGGCACTGGTCGGACCTGACTGCACGTCATATCCGACAGCAGCGTCAGATCTGGATGTCGACGAGGTACGGGCCGGGGTGGGCCAGCATCCGGCTCACCGCGGCGACCGCCTCGTCGGGCTTCTCCACCCGTGTCCCGTCGGCTCCCAGCGCCCTGGCCAGCCCCGCGAAGTCGATCTCGGGGTGGGAGAGGTCGAAGGAGCCGGGGAAACGGTGTTCGGCGATGTCGCGCTCGCGCCAGTACTGGGCGATGTTGTCGTCGAGCAGCCGGTACTTGCGGTTGTTGCAGACCACGAACTTGGCGTCGATCCCGTGCCGGACGGCGGTCCACAGCGCCTGGTAGGTGTACATCGACCCGCCGTCACCGGCGAAGCCGACGACGAGCCGGTCCGGGCGGGCGAGTTTGGCGCCGACCGCCCCGGGGAAGCCGACGCCGAGCGAGCCGCCCCGGGTGAGGTGGTAGTCCCCCGGCCGCTCCGCCGGCAGGTACCGGGTGACCAGCGGGGAGGTGGTCAGCGCCTCGTCGAAGACGATCAGGTCCCCGCCGGTGCGCTCGGCGAGCGTCCGCAGGAAGACGGCCATCGGCGTGCCGTCGTCCGCCCGCGCCGCCGCTTCGCGGGCCCGCTCCCGGGTGCGTACGTCGATCCGGGCGGCCGCCGCGGCCCGCTGCCGCGGGGTGAGCCGCTGCCGGAGTACGCCGGCCAGCGCGCGCAGCGCCTGGCGCGGATCGGCAGCCAGCCCCAGGTCCACGGGGTGGTTCTTGGCGATCTCGTAGGCGTTGAGGTCGATGTGCACGACCCTGGCGTCCGGCCGGAAGGGGCTCTCCAGTTCGGGGAACACCTCCGGGAAGACGTAGGTGCCGACGATCAGCACGCCGTCCGCCCCGCCGATCAGCTCCTTGCTGTGCGGGCCGAACATGTGGCCCGTCTGGCCCCGGCGCAGCGGATGCGAGGCCGCGATGTTCACCTCGGAGGAGTCGACCTCGTACACGTCGGCGCCCAGCAGCTCGGCGACGGCGACGAGTTCGCCCTGGGCTCCGGAGAGCGCGACCCCGTCCCCGATGAGGACGACCGGCCGCTCGGCGGAGGCGAGCAGCTCGGCCGCCCGTCCCACCGAGGCGGCCGAGGGTGCCACGTCCGTGAGCGGGACCGTGGTGGGCAGGACGGGCTCGGAGTTGAGCTCGTCCAGCACGTCCATGGGCAGGGCCACGAACACGGGCCCGCGGGGCGGGGTGAGGGCGATCTTCACGGCCCGCCGGATGGTGCGGAGCACGGACCGCGGGTCGGTGACCCGGGTCGCGTACTTGGTCACCGGCCTGGCCATCGCCACCAGGTCCGAGGCCATCTGCGCGTCCATGGCGTCGTAGCGCACCCCGGCGTCACCGGCGACCACGACGAGCGGGGTGTGGCCGCGCAGCGACTGGTAGAGCATGCCGATGCCGTTGCCGAGCCCCACCCCGGAGTGCAGCTGGAGGAGGGCCGCGCCGCCGGTGGCCCGGGCGTAGCCGTCGGCGATGCCGGCGGCCACGGTCTCCTGGAGGGCGAGGACGTAACGGAAGTCCGCCGCCGCGTCCACCGCGTCGAGGAATCCCTGTTCCACCGTTCCCGGATTTCCGAACATCACATTCAGGCCGTCGGCCTTGAACTGCTCGATGAGCCTTTCCCGTCCGGGAGTGGCTTCGGATTTCATGGAATCCCCCCTCTTCTCCGCGTTGCGGTGATTACCAGCCGTAGCGGGTGAGGCCGTCCTCCAGCACTTCCACGATCTTCTGTCCCGTGAGATACGAGTCCGGGGTCGAACGTCCGGTCACGAACGGGAAGTCGACGACCACCGAGAGCGGCTTGCCGAAATTCCCGTGATAGGCGCCGTCCGGGCCCGTGGCATCGCGCAGGATGTATTCCAGCGGGTACGGGGGCGGCCCCATGTTGAAGTCGGTACCGAGGAATCCGGTGCCGTCCTTGTAGTCGTACTCCTTGCAGTGGCCGGTCACGTGCTTGCCCCGGATGATGCTCCTGCGGTCGCTCCAGTCCCGGGCGAAGGCCAGGCAGGCGACGCCGTAGCACTCGGCGGCCACCACCTTGCCGGCCCTCTCGAAGGCCAGGATCAGGGCGTGCACCCGCTCGTTGTTGGCGAGGTCGGCGATCGGGCCGCTGCCGCCGACGATGAGGATCGCGTCGTAGGCAGCGATGTCGGCGTCGAGCTTGTCCAGATCGCGGTGGTACTGCTCCAGCTTGCGCAGATAGCCCTCGTCGCTCGTGTACGGGCGCTCGGGCACCCACGCCTCGATGTCGAGCGGCGAGTCGAGCCGGCTCGACTGCTCGAACTCGCGTCCCAGCCGGGCGTTCTCCTCGGTGGTCACCGAGCGGCCCAGCGGGGGGTCGACGTAGGTCGCGTCGAGGCTCGGCGGAAGTGCGTGTGCGCGCTTTCCGGTCGGCGTGGCAAATACGGTTTCGTAGCCCCGCTCGTCGAACTTCGATACGGGACCGATCAGTTCTTCGGCCCAGTAACCGTGTTCGGAGACAATGACCAGAATCTTTCTGCTCACAGATTCCTCCAGGCGCCGCCTGTTGTCGTTGGCGTCCCCCACACTGCGTGCGGCCCGGGCCTGCGTCAAAGCGCCCGTATGCGACTTCGTGAGGTACGCGGCAAGGCGGCGGCAACACCTCACGTAGTCATCCCCGGAGGTCATGAAGTACCTTCCGGACTTCCTGATGTCGGCCGAATCGGTGAACCATTTCCAAGGCACCGACTTATGGTCTGGACGCGCCGTGAATCACAGGCGTGCCCGGGAGTCGAGTGCCTGAGGAGAGGGACGGGGACGATGACGACGGACCTGTTGTGCACACACGTCGACCAGATACGTCCGGTGGAGCCCACCGCCGAGGGCTGCGAGGAGTGCCTGCGTCTGGGCGACGGCTGGGTGCACTTGCGGCTGTGCCTGAGCTGCGGACACGTGGGGTGCTGCGACTCGTCGAAGAACCGCCACGCCACCCGGCACTACCGCAGCACCGAGCACCCCATCGCGGCCTCGCACGAGCCCGGTGAGGACTGGGCCTGGTGCTACGCCGACCAGCTGATGCTGGACCCGGCGTGAACGCCCGCCGGGAGAGCGCGGCCCGCGCGAGCGCGCCCGCTCCCGCCGCGAGCGCGTCCACCGCCGCCGCCGAGCGCGCGGAGAACCGCAAGCCCGTCATCCTGGCCGTGGACGACGACCCCCAGGTGCTGCGCGCCGTCCGCCGCGACCTGCGCAGCGCCTACGGCGACCGCTACCGGGTGCTCGGCGCCTCCTCGGCCGCCGACGCCCTGAAGATCCTGGACTCCCTCGACGAACGCGGCCACGACCCCGCCCTGTTCCTCGTCGACCAGCGGATGCCCGACGTGACCGGCGTCGAGTTCCTGCTGGAGGCCGTCAGCCGCTTCCCGGACGCCCGCCGCGTGCTGCTCACGGCCTACGCGGAGACGGACGCGGCCATCACCGCCATCAACCGGGTCCGCCTGGACTACTACCTGCTCAAGCCGTGGGACCCGCCGCACGAGCGGCTCTTCCCGGTGCTCGACGACCTGCTCTCGGACTGGCTCGCCACCTACCGTCCGGCCTACGACGGGATCATCGTCGCCGGCCACCTCGTCTCCCCCGGCACCCACGCCGTCCGGGACTTCTTCACCCGCAACGGCCAGCCGTTCCGCTTCCTCAACGTCGAGCGGGACCCCGAGGCGCTGACCGTCATCGCCGCCGCGCAGGCCGGCGCGGCGCTCCCGCTGGTGCGCTTCCCGGACGGAGCGGTGCTCTCCGCCCCGACCGACACCGAGCTCGCCCGGCGCCTGGGCCTGGCCACCACCGCCTCCCGCCCGCACTACGAGTGCGTCATCGTCGGCGCGGGGCCCGCGGGGCTGGCGGCGGGCGTCTACGCGGCGTCCGAAGGTCTGTCGACCCTGATGCTGGACTCCCGCGCCCCGGGCGGCCAGGCCGGCACGTCCAGCCTGATCGAGAACTACCTCGGCTTCCCGTCCGGTCTCTCGGGCGGTGACCTGACCCGCCGGGCCACCATCCAGGCCTCGCGGTTCGGCGCCGAGATCCTGCACCCGGTGGAAGTGGTCTCGCTGACCCGGGACGACCCGGCGAAGGTGCTGACCCTGGCGGACGGCACGGAGATCTCCGCCGAGACGGTGCTCCTGGCGACCGGGGTCTCGTACAACCGCCTCACCGCCCCCGGCGCGGACCGTTTCGAGGGCGCGGGGCTCTACTACGGCGCGGCGACCACGGAGAGCTCGGCCTGCATCTCGCAGCACGTGTTCATCGTGGGCGGCGCCAACTCGGCCGGCCAGGCGGCGGTGCACTTCGCCAAGTACGCGGCCCGGGTGACGATCCTGGTGCGCGCCGCCTCGCTGGACGCGAGCATGTCCCGCTACCTGATCGACGAGATCGGCCGCACCCCCAACATAGAGGTCAGGGTCCGCACCACCGTCCTCTCGCTGGCCGGCGACGAGCATCTGGAGCGCATCACCCTCCACGACTCCGACACCGGCGAGGACACCGAGATCCCGGCCCGCTTCATGTTCACGTTCATCGGCGCCCGCCCGCACACCGACTGGCTGGCCGGGGTCGTCGAGCGCGACGAGTACGGCTTCGTCCTGACCGGCTCGGACCTGATCGCCAACGGCGGCGAACTCCCGGCGGAGTGGAGCCTGGAGCGGGCCCCCTACCCGCTGGAGACGAGCGTCCCGGGGGTCTTCTCGGCGGGCGACGTGCGGGCCCACTCCGTCAAGCGGGTCGCCTCCGGCGTCGGCGAGGGCGCGATGGCGGTGTCCCTGATCCACCGCTACCGCTCGATGGGCTGAGCTCAGGGCGAACGGAGAATCCTTGCGATCAAGGGGCCACCGAATGCAACGTTGATTACATGATTACAGCCGAACAGAGCGAACAGCTCCGCACGTGGTTCGCCGAGCGCCTGCCGGCGGACGTCTACGACTCCCTCGTCTCGGTCACCGTCGACCGCGAGGAGATCACGGTCGTCGGCACCCTGCCGGCCTCCGAATCGGTCAAGGAGTTCCGCGAACGCACCCGCGAGCAGCGTATCGAGGTCGCCCGCGAGGCGGAGGAGCTCTACCGCCGCAAGGTCGCCTGGGGCGTGCGCTCGGGCGAGGAGACGACCCTCTTCACCCACCTCGCCGTCCCCGTCATGACCCGGCTGCGCCAGTCCGAGCGCCAGGTCCTCGACACCCTGGTCGCGGCGGGGGTGGCACGCAGCCGCGCCGACGCCCTGGCCTGGTGCGTGCGCCTCGTCGGGCAGAACACCGACACGTGGCTCACCGAGCTCCGGGACTCCCTGGACAAGGTCCGCCACGTCCGCGCCCAGGGCCCGGACATCACGAAGTCTGAGTCCGCATAGGGCAAACGCGTGCCGGGCAGCCATGATCCACGGAAGGCTGGCCGGGACCACCTGATCCCAGGGAGAGGCACGCACACACATGACCACCACCGTCGAGTACATCCGCTACCGGATCGCCCTGGACGAACAGCAGAAGTTCGAGGACGCGTACGCGCGGGCCGCCGGCGCCCTGGCCGCCGCGCCCGAGTGCGTCGACTACGAACTGGCCCGCTGCGAGGAGGAGAAGGAGCGCTACGTCCTGCGCATCCGCTGGACCTCGGTCGACGCCCACCTCAACGGCTTCCGCAAGGGTGAGCACTTCCCGGCGTTCTTCAGCGCGATCCGCCCGTACGTGACGGCCATCGAGGAAATGCAGCACTACCAGGTGACCGGCGTGGCGGGTCCGGGAAAGGCCGCCGGTCAGTCATGAGCGGCACGCCCACGATCTACGAGTGGATGGGCGGCGAGGAGGCCATGAACCGCCTCACCGACGCCTTCTACGATCACGCCCTGCGGGACGAGATCCTGGCCCCGGTCTTCGCCGGCATGGACCCGGGGCACCCGCGGCACGTCGCGGCCTGGCTGGCGGAGGTCTTCGGCGGCCCGTCGGACTACTCCGCCCACCACGGCGGCCACCAGCACATGGCCACCAAGCACCTGGGCCGCGCGATCACCGAGAAGCAGCGCCGCCGCTGGGTGGACCTGCTCCTGGACACGGCCGACGAGGTCGGACTCCCGACCGACCCGGAGTTCCGGGCGGTGTTCGTCTACTACATCGAGTGGGGCACCCGCATGGCCCTGATCTACTCGGGCCCCAACCCGCCTCCGGTGGACGCGGCAAAGGTCCCGGCCTGGTCCTGGGGCCAGACGCCGCCGTGGGTCCCGTCAAAATCCAGCCCCGCCGGGGATTGAGGCGCGGGGGTCCGGGGGCCGAGCCCCCGGTTCTTTCAGCCCCGCCGGGGATTGAGGCGCGGGGTCCGGGACTCAGCACCGGACCCCGGGTCCGGCTCGGCCAGCACGACCGTCAGCGGCGCCACGCCCTCCACGTCCCGGCGCCAGAAGTCGACGGCCTCCTCCAGGATCTCCGTCAGGGTGTCCCACTCGACCGGCCGGTCCTCGGCGTAGCCGCTCCACGAGGTCACCGCGACCAGCCGCCCCGGCGCCCCCGGCAGCCACGACAGGTCCCTCAGCGCGTCGGCGAGGGCGTCCCAGTTGCCGCCGAACCACCGCGGCACCCGCAGCGCGTCCCCGCAGCGCCTCATCAGCGCCGCCTTGCTCCGTACGCCGTCCAGGTCCAGCCGTACGGTCGTCCAGCCCGCCTCTTCGGCGGCTGCCAGGGCGGGGGCGAGCGGCTGCGGAACGAGGGTCATCGGAGAACCGCCTTGAAGGTTTCGTAGTGGTCGTCCGTGTAGTAGAACTCCCCACCCTCGCCCGTCACGATCCGCCGGGCCCCGCGGTCACGTTCTCCCGGTGTCTTCACGGTGAACTCGCGGTAGTAGCCGCGCTTCTGCTTCGGCAGGACCTTCTCGAAGTTCCCGAAGACGGTCCCGTCCTGCCGGTACGCGTACGGCCCGCCCTTGTCGATCAGCGCCAGTACGTCACGCGCCTGGCGCGGCAGCGCCTCGGCCCGTACGGTCGCCATCCCCTCGGCCCATCCGGGCACCGCGGACGCACCCGTGGGCTTGCCGCTGGAAGGGGAGTCACCCGCGCTGACGGCGGGCGGGGCCGGGGCGGGCTTCCCGCCGCAGCCGACCGCACCGACCAGCGCGACGCAGAGGAACAGGGCCCCCAGCACACACAGCAACGATCGGGGCACGTTCCGAAAGATCATGCACCGATCGTGCCAAATATCCGATTCGCTCGCGAATCGTCCCGTGGCCTCAGAGCTTGGCCATCTTGGTGTACGGACTCAGGACTCGTTTCTGGACCGAACCGAAGTCGACGAGAACAGCGATTCCCTCCTCGATCCCGACGACACGGCCGAGACCGTGCTCGTCGTGACTGACCCGGTCGCCGACGCTGAACTGCCGGAGCGGCGGTTCCACGGGGGCCTTGAACGGGCTGGACGGCAAATGGCGGCGAGGTACTGCTGACTTAGTCATTGAATCCAGTATGCGCCCACCGGGGCGCGGTGCGGTCCGCTGTTCGGGTCTCGATTCCGGCACATCCGGATCACCCGACCCGAGAGGCCCCTGGGATGCCGCTGAAATGCCCTTGAGAAGCCACAGCGAGGCCGCCGAGGGGCCCTGCGAGGACCCGGTCGGCGCCCGGTGGGCCCGGTCAGTCGTCCGGGTCGGCGCGGTCCAGCGCCGGCCGCAGCCCGGGGGCGGATTCGGTCAGCAGGTAGTCCGCGACCGCCGTGTCCGTGACGAGGCTGGTCACCAGCCCGGAGCGGAGCACCGCGCCGATCGCGGAGGCCTTGCGCAGCCCGCCCGCGATCGCCACGACCTCGGGGATCCGGCGGAGCCGGTCGGCCTCGACGGTGATGCACCGCTCGCCGAGGTCCCGCCCGACGCGGCGGCCGTCCGCATCGAACAGGTGGGCGGACATTTCGGCTGCGACACCGAGGGAGGCGTAGTGCGCCCGCTCCTCGTCGCTCAGCATGTCGTGGACGGTCGAGATCCCCGGCTCCCAGGAGCCGATGGACACGGCGGCGACCGTCACCTTGTCGAAGTACTCGAAGGCCCGCGCGATCCCCGTCTGGTTGCGCAGCGCGGCCGCGGTCGCCGGATCGGGCAGCAGCATCGGCGCGTAGATGGGATGCGCGTCCCCGCCTGAGACCTGCGCGGCCCTGCGTACGGCTTCCACCGACCCGCGCTCGGCGGTTCCCGCGTCGTACACGCCGGTCAGCTGGACCACGGTGCAGGGCGGCAGGCGGTGCAGGGAGGCGGCCATGTGGATCGTCGACCGGCCCCACGCCAGCCCGAGCACGTCGCCCTCGTTGACCAGCTCACCCAGCAGATCGGCGGCCACGGCACCCAGGTTCTCCGGATCCGGGGCGTCCTCGGTCGCGTCGGCCGGCGATTCCACCACGACGGCGTGCCGCAGCCCGTACCGGGCGCGGAGCGCGTCCGAGCGCTCCGCGTCCAGTTCCGCCGGTACGCGGATCTCGATCCGTACGAGGTCGCGTTCGAGGGCGGTCTCCAGGACCCGGGCCACCTTGAAGCGGCTCACGCCGAACTCCTCGGCGATCTGGATCTTGGACTTGCCCTCCAGGTAGAAGCGGCGCGCCATGGCCGCCGCCTGCACCAGCTCCGCGGGTCCCATCCGCAGGGCTGACCGTCCCGCCGACATTGCAGACACCGCGTTCTCCTCACTGCTGTTCACACTGTCGTGTTCACACTCTCGACTCGCCGTTCATCCTGTCAGATCCAACGGCCGCCGATCAGCCCGGACGGCTTCCGTCCACCGAGCTGTTCATCAAGGCTTGGCTCAGTGGTCGCAAGCCCAGGGCGCCGCGGCGATCGCCGCACCCGCTTGCTCACGCAGCGTCCGCACCGCCGCGGCCGGGTCGACCGCTCCGTAGACCGCGCTGCCCGCCACGAACACGTCCGCGCCGGCCTCGGCGACCCGCTCGATGGTGGAGGCCGAGACCCCGCCGTCGACCTGGAGCCAGATGTCCAGCCCGTGCTTGGCGATCATCTCCCGGGTACGCCGGACCTTGGGCAGCATGATGTCGAGGAAGGACTGGCCGCCGAATCCGGGCTCGACCGTCATGATCAGCACCATGTCGAGTTCGGGGAGGATGTCCTCGTACTGCTCGATCGGAGTACCCGGCTTCAGCGCCATGCCCGCCCGGGCCCCCTTGGCCCGGATCTCCCGCGCGAGACGCACGGGCGCGGCGGCCGCCTCGGCGTGGAACGTCACCGACCCGGCGCCCGCCTCCACGTACTGCGGTGCCCAGCGGTCCGGGTCCGCGATCATGAGGTGGAGGTCCAGCGGGATGTCCGTGGCCCGGCTCAGGGACTCGACGATCGGCATGCCGAGGGTGAGATTCGGGACGAAATGGTTGTCCATGACGTCGACATGCAGCCAGTCGGCCCCCTTGACGGCCTTCGCCTCGTCGGCGAGTCGGGCGAAGTCGGCGGACAGGATGCTGGGATTGATCTGAACGGCCATGCCCCAAGACTGCCATGCCCCCGGTGACTTCCGGCCAGGGGCCCGGATCTCGGGTTGTGGTAGGGCTGCTTAAGTGATCGCGGAGCACATTTCACTTGTCCTTCCCCGCGGGAGTGCGCCACCGTGCTGTCCCGGTACCGCACACCGCACTGTCCCCGATCCCGCCGCCCCACCCGAGGAGTCACCACCGGCATGGCATCCGTCCCCGCCGACCCGGACACCACCACGACGGGCAACACGGCCGGCACGGCAGCCGGCAACACGACCGGCGCCTCCATCGCCACCACCGGCGGCAGCCCCTGGCGCGACGCCGACTTCCGCACCCTCTTCACCGCCGCGACCCTCAGCCAGTTCGCCACCAACACCGGTCACATCGCCATCCCCCTGCTCGCCCTGACCACCCTCGACGCGAGCGCCACCCAGGTCGGCACCCTCGCGGCACTCTCCACCGTCGCCTTCCTCCTCATCGGCCTGCCGGCCGGCGCCTGGGTGGACCGCCTGCGCACCCGCCACGTCCTGATCGCGGCCGACCTCGCCCGCGCGACGCTCTTCGCCTCGCTCCCGGTCGCCTGGTGGCTGGACGGGCTCACCCTCCCCCAGCTGTACGCCGTCGTCCTGCTCACCGGCTGCGCCACCGTCTTCTCCGAGATCGGCGCGCAGAGCGTGCTGCCCCGACTGGTCGGCCGTGACGGCCTGGTCCGGGCGAACGCCGCCATGGTGACCCTGATGGCCACCGCCAGCATCGCCGGCCGCGGCGCCGGCGGGGCCCTGATCGCCGTCCTGACGGCGCCCCTCGCGCTGGCCTGCTCCTCGGTCGGCTACCTCGGCTCCGCACTGCGCCTCATCCGCATCCGGCCGACCCCGGCGCCGCCCGCCGGCGCGAGGACACCGCTGCGCGCCCAGATCAAGGAGGGCCTCAAGCACGTACTGGGCCACCCCGAACTGCGCGCCCTGGCACTGGCGTCCAGCCTGAGCAACCTGGGCGGCGCCGTCATCAACGCCATGCTCCCCGTGCTGTTCGTACGCGAGCTGGGCCTGTCAGCCGCCGCGCTGGGGCTCTTCTGGGCGACGGGCGGAGTCGGACTGCTGCTCGGCGCCCTGGTGGCCCGGCCCTTCGCCGCCCGGGTGGGCTACGGCCGCGCGCTGGTGCTGACCCTGACCCCGGCGGCCCTGCTGGTGCCACTGCTGGACCGGGGGGCGTGGTTCTGGGTCGCGGGAGCCGGGTGGCTGCTGTCCATGATGAAGATCGGCTGCGACAACGTCCTCGGGGTGAGCCTGCGCCAACACCTGACCCCGGACCCCCTCCTCGGCCGCATGAACGCCACCTTCCGCTGCATGCTGACCGGCGCCCTCGCCCTCGGCGCCGCCGCCTCGGGACTCCTCGCGGAGATCACCACCCTGCGCACCACCCTCTGGACCGGCGCCACCGTCCTGGCCTTGTCGTGCGTCCCGGTGATCCTGTCCCCGATCCGGAAGAGACGAACGGGGGCGGGGGTGTAAGGGCTGGGGTCCTCCCCCGCTCGTATCCTGGCTGCCACATCGAACCCCCGACGCGACGGCGGCGAACAGGGATCGCGCCCCGGGCGACAACCGGGCCTCGATGACGACCGACCACGACGTGAACATGAAGTGGAGGAAGCAGACTGTGCGCTACCGCGAGCTGGGACGCAGTGGACTGTCGGTGTCCGAGATCGGCTACGGGGCCTGGGGCATCGGCGCGTCGAGCTGGGTGGGCGCCACCGAGGACGAGTCCGTACGTGCGCTGCACCGCGCCGTCGACCTGGGCGTGAACTTCGTCGACACCGCCCGCGGCTACGGCGAGAGCGAGCGGATCGTCGGCCGGATGGTTCGCGAGCGGGCGGGTGACCAGGTGTACGTGGCGACCAAGGTGCCCCCGAAGAACGGCGTCTGGCCGGCACCCGGCGGGCTGGACCCCGCCCAGACCTTCCCGGGCGCCCACATCCGCGACAGTGTCGACACCAGTCTGCGCGTCAGCGGGCTGGACCACTTCGACCTGTTGCAGTTCCACGTCTGGAGCGACGAGTGGGTCGGGCGCGGCGACTGGCTGGAGACCGTGGCCGATCTGAAGCAGCAGGGAAAGATCCGCCTCTTCGGCGTTTCGATCAACGACCACCAGCCCGACAACGCCCTCGCCCTGGTCCGCAGCGGGATGGTCGACAGTGTCCAGGTGATCTACAACATCTTCGACCAGTCCCCGGCCGACGCCCTGCTCCCCGCGTGCCAGGACCACGGAGTCGGCGTGATCGTACGGGTGGCCCTCGACGAGGGCGGTCTCACGGGCCGTGTCACGGCCGGGACCACTTTCCCCGACGGTGACTTCCGCGGCCGCTACTTCCGCGGCGACCGTGCCGCGCAGGTCGGGCGGCACGTCGACGCGATCACCGCCGACCTCGGCATCGCCCCCGACGCGATGGCGGAGACCGCCCTGCGCTACGTGCTCACCTCACCGGCCGTCTCCACCGTCATCCCCGGCATGCGCACCGTACGGAACGTGGAACGCAACACCGCCGTGAGCGACGGCCGCCCCCTGACCGCCGAGCAGCTCGCCGTACTCGCCGAGCACCGCTGGCAGCGCAACTTCTACACCTGACCCGTCCATCCGCCCGGTACACCCTGGCTTGCGCACCGGGCGGGAACCGAGAACAGAAATCAGCGCGCGGCGTCGTTCGGGGCCGGGGCGGCCGCACGTCACCCTGACTACGAACGGCCCGCGCGCAAATCGACACCGCTCCCGGGGAACCGGAAACGCCCCCCGACCCTTCGCTACGCCGTACGCCTGAGCAGCGCCAGGTACATCGCGTCCGTGCCGTGCAGGTGCGGCCACAGCTGGACGTCCGGGCCGTCGCCGAGGGCCGGTACGCCCTGCATGTACGGGCGGGCGTCGATGAATTCGGCCGCCACCGGCTCCGCTCCCGCGCCCCGGCCCTTCAGGACGTCCTCCACGACCACCCGGGTCTCCGCCAAGTGCGGCGAGCACGTCGCGTAGCCCACGACACCGCCCACCCGCACCGCCGCCAGCGCTTGCCGAAGCAGCCCGCGCTGGAGCGGCCCGAAGCCCTCCAGGTCCTCCGGGCGCCGCCGCCAGCGGGCCTCGGGGCGGCGCCGGAGCGCGCCCAGGCCGGAGCAGGGGACGTCGACCAGGACCCGGTCGAAGGAGCCCGGCAGCCACGGGGGCCGGGTGCCGTCGGCCGCGATGACCTGGTAGGGGCCGGGGTTGCCCGCCAGGGCGTTCTCCACGAGCCGCGCCCGGTGCGGCTGCTTCTCCGAGGCCAGCAGGAACGCCCCGCGCTGCGCCGCCAGCGCGGCCAGCAGGGCCGCCTTGCCGCCCGGCCCCGCGCAGCCGTCCAGCCAGCGGGTGTCGCGGCCCTCGACCGGCGCCGCCGCCAGGGCCAGCGCCACGAGCTGGCTACCCTCGTCCTGTACGCCGGCCCGCCCGTCGCGTACCGCCTCCAGCGCGCCCGGTTCGCCGCCCTCGGCCATCCGGACGGCGTACGGGGACCAGCGTCCCGGCAGCGCCGAGTCCTCGCCGACCGCCTCCAGCAGTTCCTCCGGCGTGGACCGGCCGGGCCGGGCGACGAGCGTGACCTCGGGCCGCTCGTTGTCGGCCTCCAGCAGGTCCTCGATTCCGGCGCGTCCGCCGCCCAGGGCGTCCCACAGGGCGCTGACGACCCAGCGGGGGTGCGAGTGGTAGACGGCGAGGTGTTCCTCGGCGTCGTCCTCGTAGGGCGGGGCGACCTTCTCCAGCCAGCCGTCCAGATCGTGCGCGGCGATCTTGCGCAGCACGGCGTTCACGAACTTCGCGCGCCCGTCGCCGAGCACCACCCGGGCCAGTTCCACGCTCGCCGAGACCGCCGCGTGCGTCGGGATACGGGTGCCCAGGAGCTGGTGCGCGCCGAGCGAGAGCACGTCCAGGACCGGCGGGTCGACCTCGCGCAGCGGCCGGTCGATGCAGGCCTTGATCACCGCGTCGTACGTGCCCTGCCTGCGCAGCGTCCCGTACACCAGCTCGGTGGCCAGGGCCGCGTCCCGTGCCTGGAAGCTCTCGTCCTGACGGGCCTTGCGCAGCAGCGGGGGCAGCACGAGGTTCGCGTACGCGTCGCGCTCGTCCACCGCCCGCAGCACCTGGAAGGCCAGCATCCGGACGGGGTCCTTCTTGGGCCGGCGGTGCGGCTTGGCCTGCTTGCCGCCCGCGCCGACGGCGGCGGCGGGCTGGCGACGGGGCTGTTCGCTCACGTGAAAGGTGCTCCGGGGCTATGAGGTACGAGTCCAACGGGTACTAACGGGTGCCACGAGTCCAACGGGTACTACGTACGCCTGCGGCAGTGCGAAACCGCCGCATTCAGCCTACGTCGACCCCGCCCAGGCGCTCGCCGGGAGCGATCCGCACCCCGCGCGCCCAGTCGGCGCCCCGCATCGGCTTCTTGCCCTGCGGCTGGACCCAGAGGAGCTCGACGGCGTGCGAACCGGTGCCGACGTAGACGTTGTTCTTGGCGGGAGCCAGCACGCCCGGCGCCAGGTCCGTGCGGTCGGGTACGAGTCCGACCGAGATCAGCTTGAGCCGTTCCCCGCGGAAGACGGTCCAGGCGCCCGGCGCCGGGTTGCAGCCGCGTACGACGCGGTCGGCGCGCAGGGCCGGGGCCTTCCAGTCGACGCGGGCGTCCTCGACGGTGATCTTCGGTGCGAGCGAGATCCCGTCGGTGGGCTGCTCGACGGCGCGCAGGGTGCCGTCCTCGATACCGTCCATGGTCGCGGCGAGCAGTCCGGAGCCGGCGAAGGCGAGCCGGGTCAGCAGGTCACCGCTGGTGTCGGTCGGGCGGATCTCCTCGGTGAGGACTCCGTAGACGGGTCCGGAGTCCAGCCCCTCCTCGATCCGGAAGGTGGAGGCGCCGGTGACCTGGTCGCCCGCCATGATGGAGTGCTGGACGGGCGCGGCTCCGCGCCAGGCGGGCAGCAGCGAGAAGTGCAGGTTGACCCAGCCGTGGCGGGGGATCTCGATGGCGCTCTTGGGGATCAGCGCGCCGTACGCGACGACGGGGCAGCAGTCCGGGCCGATCTCGCGCAGCCGGGCCTGGAAGTCTGGGTCCCGCGGCCGGACCGGCTTGAGGATCTCGATCCCGGCTTCCTCGGCGCGCTCGGCGACGGGGCTGGCGACCATCCGGCGGCCCCGACCGGCCGGTGCGTCGGGCCGGGTGATGACGGCCGCGACCTCGTGTCGCCCGGAGGCGATGAGGGCGTCCAGGGCGGGCACGGCGACCTCGGGGGTGCCTGCGAAGACGAGCTTCACTGGGGTCCTACCTCGCTATCTCGGCTGTCAGCAGCGCACCAGTCTATGCAGCGTGTGCGGGACCGCCCACCGACGGTCCCGGCGACGGTCGCACCCACCGCTGCGCCCACCGTTGGGCCGACCGTGCCCCCGCTCCCGAGGGGGCGTACGCGGACACATGCGCCTCTCGCATATGCCGACACGCCCCCATTGCGTGACCTGGGCGCCGGGTGACGCGTTGGTCAAGAGAGATTGACCGAAACGGGCCGCGAATGAGAACGGTGTCTGCGGCCCGATCCGCTCTTCAGCACCGGTTCGAGAGGCTTCTCCATGGCCGACCACGCCACCCATGACGCCCAAGCACGGGCCAGCCTGCACTTGCTGGTGCGGGACATCGAGCGGGTTCGCCGGCAGGTGGACGCTCTGCGTACGCTCACCGCACAGCTCGGCAACGTGTACCGCCCGCGCCGCTCCGGTCCCTCCACGGGCTTCGTCGTCTACGGCAGGGCGCCCGCGCCCACCGTCCGCCTCGCGCAGGAGTTGCGGGACAGCGTCGAGACGCTGGTGACCGCCGCGGTGGACTTCGACCGCTCGCTCGGCTTCTCGTGGGACGCCGTCGGCTCGGCCCTCGGCGTCACCAAGCAGGCCGTGCACCGCCGCTACGGGGCACGCCGCGCGCAGGCGGCCGAGCCGGCGGAACCGTCGGCCGAGGGCCCCACGACCCGGGCCCTGGGGCCGCTCCCCACGATCCCCGCGGCCCGCTCGGTGCCGCCGCAGCCCGTACGCGAGGAGGCCCAGGCGGGGGCCCAGGCCGGGGCGGCTTCCCGCCCGGCGGCCTTCCCCGGCCCCCGCAACGGCTGACCCGCCGCCCGTCGCCGCCGGGACGCCGACCCCCGACGGCGGCCGGGCCGGGGCCCTGCCGACCGAGCCGCCCGTAGTGCCCGTCCCCGGCGGGGTGACCCCCGCGGTCGCTCCCGCCGGGGGTGTACGGCGTACCCGCGAGCCGGTGCCGGCGTAGTCAGCCGATGTCGGGCGGGTCGATCCGAACCCGGACCGCCTCTCCCACCGGGAGCCCCCGCGCCATCCGCGCCGCCTGCGCGGCCTTGAGGGCGGCGGCCAGGGCGGCCCCGCTCCCGGGCGGGACCCGGATCAGGACCCGCTCCCCCGGCGAGGGCTCCCCGCGCCTCCCGGGCAGCGGCACCGGCCCCAGGATCTCGGCGTCCGGCGGCAGCGCGGCGGCCGCGAGGAAGGCCTCCAGGGCGTCTCCCCGCCCGGCGACGGCGGCCATCCGGGAGACCGGCGGGAAGCCCAGCTGGGACCGCTCCGCGAGTTCCCGTACCGCGTGGCCGACCGGGTCCCAGCGCACCAGGGCCTGCACGGGCCGCAGCGTCGGCTCGGCGACGACCACGACCTGCCCCTCCGCCCGGACCAGCGAGGCGGCCCCGATCCAGCGGCGCAGCGCGTCCTCCCCGGCCCGCAGGTCGGGCCGGCTCAGCATGGCCCAGCCGTCCAGCAGCAGCGCCGCCGTGTATCCGGCGCCCCCGGCGACCGGCTCGGCCCCGGGCGTGCACACCACCAGCGCGGGCTGGTCCCCCACCTCGTCCAGGATGTGGTCGCGCCCGGATGTCCGTACGGGCACGGCCGGGAAGGCGCGCCCCAGTTCCTCGGCGGTCCGCCGGGCACCGACCACCTGGGCGCGCAGCCGGAAGGACCCGCACTCCTCGCAGTGCCAGGCCGGCTCGCCCCGCCCGCACCACCCGCAGTGCAGGTCCCGCGCGTCGGGCGCCTCCAGTGGCCCGGCGCAGACGGTGCAGCGGGCGGGGGTGCGGCACCGCTCGCACGCGAGCCGGGGTACGTAGCCGCGCCGGGGCACCTGGACCAGTACGGGCCCGGTCTTCAGGCCCTCCCGTACGGTCTCCCAGGCCAGGCTCGGCAGTCGCGCGGCCCGGGCGGCCCCGTCGCGGGCCAGCTGTTCGTCGCCGACGGTCCGGATCCGGGGGGCGCACGCGCGGACCGTCTCGCGGTCGGCGACCAGCGGCCGGGCCCAGCCCGTTTCGACCAGTTGGGCGGCCTCGACGGTGCAGCTGGTGCTCCCGGCCAGGAAGCCGCAGCCATCGGTGACGGCGCGCAGTTCCAGGACCTCGCGGACGTGCGGGAAGGGGGCGCGGTCGTCGCTGTGGCTGGAGTCGCCGTCGTCCCAGACGGCGACGAGGCCGAGGTCGCGGACGGGCGCGAACATCGCGGCCCGGGTGCCGACGACGGCGCGCACGGAGCCCCGGCTCACGGCGAGCCACTGCCGGTAGCGCTTCTCGGGGCCCGACTCCGCGGTCAGCAGCGCGTGCCGTCCCTCCCCCAGCAGGGCGGTCAGCGCCGCGTCCACCCGGCCGGCGGTGCGCCCGTCGGGCAGTACAACGAGTGCGCCGCGGCCGGAGGCGAGGGTGGCCGCCATGGCGCGGGCGAGCTCGTCGGCCCAGCCGGGGCCGGGCAGCGCCGTCCACACCGCGCGGGGGGCGCCGCCGGAGGCGAGGGCGCGCAGGAAGCCGGGACCGGCGCCGTAGCGCTCCCAGCCGCCGGGCTCGGGCGCGGCGGGCGGCGGTAGCGGCTCGGGCGAGGGCTGGGCCTCGGCGCGGGCGTTGCGCGGGGGCAGGGCGAGCTGGAGTACGTCGGCCAGGCTGCCCGCGTACCGGTCGGCGACGGCGCGGGCGAGGGCCAGCATCCGGGGGGTGAGCACCACCTCGGGCGAGACGACGTGGGCGAGTGCGGCGAGGGCGCCGTTGTAGTCGGACTCGGCGCGCCGCTCGACGATGAAGCCGTCGATGAGTCCGCCGCCCTCCCGGCGGCCGCCGTGCACCTGGTGGGCGCCGGCCCCGAAGCGCACCCGGACGCGGACGCCCGGCTGCGCGGTCTCGGAGAGTTCGGCGGGGACGGCGTAGTCCCAGAGCTGGTCGAGATGGAGCACGCCCTTGTTGACGAGGATCCGGGCGACCGGCAGTTCCTCGGCGAGGGCGGCTCCGCGCCAGGTGCGCGGTTTGGCCTTGGGCGCCTTGGCCTTCGCCTCGGCGACCATCTCCCGGATCAGTGCGAGCTGTTCCGGCGGGGAATCGTTCGCGCTGCTCACACCTGCATTCTTACCAAACGCCACCGACAACGAGCGGCCCCGGACCTCGATCGAGGTCCGGGGCCGTTCGTCTCGGGCACGTGCGCCGAAGGAGGCTGCTTACAGACCGGCGGCGGCGCGCAGGGCGTCGACGCGGTCCTTGCGCTCCCAGGTGAAGTCGGGGAGCTCGCGGCCGAAGTGGCCGTACGCGGCGGTCTGGGCGTAGATCGGGCGCAGCAGGTCCAGGTCGCGGATGATCGCGGCGGGGCGCAGGTCGAAGACCTCGCCGATCGCCTCTTCGATCTTCTGGACCTCGACCTTGGCGGTGCCGAAGGTCTCGACGAACAGGCCGACGGGCTCGGCCTTGCCGATGGCGTACGCGACCTGGACCTCGCAGCGCGAGGCCAGACCGGCGGCG